>DASSDE010000952.1:0-3140 GCA_035697365.1 Kribbella sp.
CCGACCATCAGTCCTTGACCACGCACCGGCAGGTCCGGCACGAGCGCCCGCAGCCCCGCGCGCAACTCCGCGCCGACCGCACCGGAACGCGCGACCAGTCCGGTTTGCTCGATCACGTCCAGCACCGTGAGCGCGGCGGCACAGGACACCGGATTGCCGCCGAAGGTGCTGAAGTACTCGTCCAGCTCCGTGAACGCCTCGGCGATCTCGCGCCGGGTGATCAGCGCCGCGACCGGATGCCCGTTCCCCATCGGCTTGCCGAGCGTGACGAAATCCGGCGTCAGCCCGAAGTCCTGGAACCGCCACAGGTTCCGCCCACCACGTCCGAAGCCGGCCTGCACCTCGTCGGCAAGGAACAGTCCGCCGGCCGCGCGCGTCGCGTCCAGCAAGCCACCCATGAAGTCGTCCCGCGGCGTCAGACTCCCTGCGCTGCTGAACACACTGTCCACCGCGAGCAACGCCAGGTCGTGACCAGCCCGCTGCAACTCGTCACGAGCGCTCCGGACTCGCGCAACGGCAGCGGCACCGTCATCGGCAACGTTCCGCGGGGCCTCGAAGACCGCAACGTGGAACGGACGCGCCGACGCCGGATACGTGTTGGTCGAGAAGGCCGCGGTTGCGTCGCTGACCCCGTGGTACGACAGATCCGCGGCGACCACACCGCCCCGCCCGGTCACGACCCGCGCCATCCGCCACGCCAGATCGTTGGCCTCACTCCCCGAATTGACGAACACGCAGGTGTCCAACCCGTCCGGCATCGACGCGACCAGCCGCTCCGCGAGCTCGACGACGTTCCCGTGCAGGTAGCGCGAGTTCAGATTCAGTACGGCGGCCTGCCGCGAGATGGCCTGGACGACAGCCGGATGAGTGTGCCCCACGACCGGAACGTTGTTGTAGGCATCGAGGTACCGGCGACCGTCGGCCGTGTACACCCATGGACCTTCCGCGCGGACGACCTGCAACGGTTGCCGGTAGAACAGCGGAGACAGCTCACCACCGAGTGCGGACCTGCGCCGTGCCAGCAGGGTCGGGTCCGGGGCGGTGGCGAGGCGCGAGGTGCCGCAGAGCCGGTGGAAGCGGTCCGCGAGCGCCGTACGGTCGACTTCGGTGAGCTGGTCGAGGATCCGCCAACTGCCGGCGACGAGACTGGTGAGGTACTCCTCGTTGTCCGGATAGAGCGGTGCACGCCAGGCCGAGATGAGCACGCTGGCGGCCGACCGGGCGAGGACGAGCTCACCGATCAGCCCGACTTCGGCAGGCTCCAACGCAAGCACGCGCTGGTAGCCGTCGAGGAAGCGGCCCGCATCCGCCCAGAGGTCGTCGGACTCGCGGAGCAACGAGGTCAGGCTGATCGCGAGCTCGGCGACCCGAGCGGTGTGGTGCAGATCCCCGAAATCAATGACGCCGGTGATGCCGCCGTCCCGCAACAGCAGATTGCTCAACGTCACGTCGCCGTGCAGCGTGGACGCCGGGAGCGTACGGCTCGCCGCATCGAGACCGGCGAAGCGATCGAGCAGGCGGTGCATCGGAGCACGTCGCCGTACGTCCGGCAGCTCGTCGGCGTACGGGCGCAGGTCCGTCACGTGGCGCGGGTCCCAGTCGAGCCTGCGGTACGCAGCCGGGTGCCCGAAGCCCTGGAGCGCCCGAGTCATCCGCGCGGTGATCGAGCCGAACTCCGCCGCGAACCACCCCGGCAGCGCAGTTAGATCAGCCACCTCGCCTGGCAGCGCGGTGATCACCCGCACCAGATGCGTACGACCGTCGGCGGCCTGAACTGTGGTGACCGGCCCGCCGGTCGCACTGGAGACGAGCCGTGGGATCGGCAGGTCGGGGTCGACCGTAGCGACGTGCTCCATCGCGGCGCACTCCATCGCGATCTGGTCCGCGTCGTCACCAGTGTTCGACACCTTGACCACGAGCCGCCCGCCGTCGGCCTCGGCGAGGAAGTTCCGGTCGCGCTCGCTGCGCAACTCCGACACCCCGGCGACGATCCCGTACTGGGTCCGCAACAGCCGCGCCGCCGCCGGTACGTCGACGTACGGCGGATCCTCCTGCATGCTCGGCGTACGCTCAGCCTGCTTCACCGTGCCTCCGTCGGGTCAGGTGAGGACGAACGGTCCGGCGTCGATCAGCAACGCCGGGACGACCACGCTGTCCATGAACGTCTGGTCGCCGATCTCCCGGGCCGCTCCGACCGCCAGGACGGAGTTCAGCACCTCGTCCATCCGGAAGGTGAAGCGCAGTTGCGGGTGCCAGGCAACGACCTTGCCGTCCTCGGCCCAGTAGGTCGCGTCCCGGGTGGTCCCGGTGACCAGCGTCTGCTTCGGGTGCTGGACCCGCAGGTAGTCGAGCCGGTTCACCACCAGACCACTGCCGCAGCCGGCGAGCAACTCGTCGTCGCCCACGTCACCGGCGTCGAGCAGCAGGTGCGACGGCACCGGATCGCCACCGAACCGCGAGCCGTCCGGCACCGCATGTCCGGTCGGAACCCCACCGGTCAGCTCGGCCCGCCGACGATCGGAGACCACGCCGGTGAGCACTCCTCGATCGATCAGCGTGGTCCGTCGCCGAACGTTGCCCTCAGCATCGAATCCGCTGAGCAGACCAGCTGCGTCGGTGGCGTCGTCGACCAGCGTGAGCTGCTCGCTCACCACTTGCTCACCCATCCGCCCGGCCAGCGCCGACCGCCCGCTCGCGTAGTGCTCCGCACCAAGGGCCCAGTGGCCGAAGGTCGCGATCAGCGTGTTCACCGCCGACGGCTTCAGCAGCACCCGGCAGGTGCCGCGGAAGGGCTCGCGCACCGGCAGCGGACGCAACGCCTCCCGCAGCCGGCCGGGAATCTCCGCGACCGGGATCAGGTCGGCGTCGCGATGCACCAGCTTCACGCTCGCGGACTGCCCGCCCTGCTTGGCGATCGCCTGGATCGAGGCCTTGGTCAACGTCTCGGACCGGAACAGGCCGGCCGAGTCCGCGACCACGCGGTCCAGTACGTCGTACCGGATCGCACCGCCGAGGCGCGCGGACTCGTCGAGGCCGTCGCGCACCGTCGTGAACCATTGGTGCCGGACGGCCGGATCGCCGTCCACGATGGACTTCGCCGGCTCGACCACGAACTGCTCAAGCTCGGGCACCGGGTCCGC
>DASSDE010000953.1:0-10536 GCA_035697365.1 Kribbella sp.
TCGCCGTAGCCGCCGCCACCCGCACCGCCGTCGGCACCTCCGTCGGCGCCGCCGTCGTGGCCGCCCTGGTTGGCGCCACCGTCGGCCAGGCCTTCGCCACCTCCGGACGAGGTGTTCATGTCATCGTCGTTGAGACCCATCGTGCTGCTCCCTTCGCGAACGGCCAGATAGTTGCCCGGAGATACGTTCGGGCACTTGGCCATCTTGTGCGCAAAGTCGACCTCGGCTAAACCCCCTGAGGCGTTACAGCGCCAACTCGATTGCACGGCAGGCCGAAAACCATTCATCGCAACAGATCGGACAGCACCTTCACAAACCCGTCGGTGACGTCCTCGGACCGTACGGCGATCCGCAACCAGTCGGGCCCCAACCCCGGGAAGGTGTCCCCGCGCCGGACCGCAAACCCTTGTAAACGTAGGGATTCGCGTACCTGGGCGGCCCCAGGCACATGGACGAGTACGAACGGTGCCCGTGGCACGCCGTACGTGAGAAGTCCATTCACCGTACCGAGGCTGTCAATCAAATGGTCACGCTGGCGCTCGATATCGATGGCGGCTTGAGCGGCCTCGGCGACGGCATGCTCGTTGCTGCAGGCAATTGTCGCCGCGAGCGCAGGAGTGGACACTGGCCAGTGTGCTTGTACTGCGGCCAATTGTTCGATCAGGCTCGCGCTCGCGAGGACGTACCCGACCCGCAACCCGGCAAGCCCCCACGTCTTGGTCAGGCTCCGCACCACCACCAGCCCGGGGATCGACGCTCCGGCGAGCGACTCGGGCTCACCCGGTACGGCATCCATGAACGCCTCGTCGACGACCAGGATCCGATCGGGCCGGGCCAGTTCGCGCAACTCGTCGGCGCGGTGCAGGACCGATGTCGGGTTGGTGGGATTGCCAACGACCACGAGATCCGCATCGTTCGGTACGGCGGCGGGGTCCAGCGTGAACCCGTCCTCGGGACGCAGAAGCACCCGGTCGACCAGGTGCCCGGCGGAACGGAGCGCGGCCTCCGGCTCGGTGAACTGCGGATGTACGACCACCGGGTGCCGCGGCCGGAACGCCCGTGCGATCAGCACGAACGCCTCGGCCGCGCCCGCCGTCAGCAGGACGCGATCCGTCGGGACACTGTGCCGCGCTGCGACGGCCGCGACCGCTGCGTCCGCGCGTGGATACGCCGCCAGGTCACGCAGGCTCCCCGTGATCGCCTCGAGCAACCAGGGCGGCGGTGTACCCGCGCGGACATTGACGGCGAGGTCGACCAGCCCCTCACCGACCTCGAGATCGCCGTGATGCTCCAGATCAAACCCATCCAGCACGCTCTGGAGGTTAACGGGTCAGCCAGTTTCTGGAACCGCCCGGTCCGCACCCTGAGCAGCTAGAAGGTTCAGCGGGGCGTGACTGAGTAGCGGCGGTTCTGCAGGGACGGGTTGCGCTTCCGTACGTCGGCCAACCTCTCAGCGGAGATCTCAGCGAGCGCATGTCCGTCCGTCTCACCCACTGACGCCAGCGCGACGCCCTGTGGGTCCAGCACCTGGCTGAGGCCGCAGTACTTCTTACCGTTCTGCGCAGCCGCCGCGACGTAGCACGTGTTCTCCACAGCACGTGCGGTCAGCAGAGTGGACCAGTGGTGCTCTTTGAGCGCCCCACGGACCCACGCGGCCGGTACGACCAGTACGTCCGCACCGGCGTCGACGAGCGCACGAGACAGCTCCGGGAACCGCAGGTCGTAGCAGGTCATCAGGCCGAGTGTGTGCTCGCCAACCTGGATCGCCACCGGCGCCACGTCGCCCGCGGTCAGCTGGTCGGACTCCCGGTACCCGAACGCGTCGTACAGGTGGATCTTGCGGTAGGCGCCGAGCAGCACACCGTCCGCGCCGACCGCGAGCAGGGTGTTGTACGGGCGGTCCTGGTCGTGACTGAGCTCGAACATGCCGGCCACGATCGCCACACCGTGCTCGACAGCCGCCTTCCGCAGCGTCGCGACGAACTCACCGTCCAGCGACTCGGCCGCCTCCGCCACCGACTCGCCGGCCACGGCGAAGTCGGACATCATCGCCTCCGGCAGGACGACGACGTCCGGGCGGCCCTCCGCAGCCTCCGCGACCAGGCGGGTGACCGCCTCCCGGTTGGCGGCCTTGTCGTAACTGCTGGCGGTCTGCACCACGGCAATCCTCATCTCCCCATGGTGCCGCAGAACCCACGGCTTGAACCTCACGCGGCGTCAGGACCTACCGTCGAATGCATGGGCACGGAGACCACGACATGGCGGGTCGGCGAGCTCGCTGAAGCCACGGGGCTCAGCGTGCGGACGCTGCACCACTACGACGAGATCGGGCTGCTGCGGCCGAGTTGGCGTAGTACGTCCGGGCGCCGGCAGTACGACGACGCTGACATCCGGCGGCTGCACCGGATCGTCGCATTGCGCGGGTTCGGGCTGTCCTTGGCCGAGATCGGGCAGGTCCTGGACGGCGAGCTGACGGATCCGCGCGCGCTGATCCGGACCCAGCTCGACCTTGTCGAGGAGCACCTCGCGTCTGCTGCGCAGGTACGGCAGCGGCTGCTCGATGTCCTGGCCGGCCTCGATCGGGCCCACGAACCGTCCACCCACACACTCATCGAACTCATCGAGGTGACGACAACTATGAATCGCAGACTGACTCGCGAGGAATTCGACGCGATGGCCGACACTCGGCGCCGACTGACGGCGGACCTTACCCCGGAGGAGCGCGAGGAGATGGAGGACCGGCGCCGGAGAGCCATGGAAGCCCTCAGCCCCGACGAACTCGAGCGCATGCGCCAAGCTCGCGACGCGATGCTCCCGACAGACTGAAGCAGGGCTCAGCATGGACCGGGGCGGTACTCAGGAACGAGGAGGGGGTGGGCCGGACCGAGGCGGTGCTGCCGGGCGAGTCGGGATGCCAGACTGAGTGGGTGGAGTTTGACGCGGTGGTGCTGGCCGGGGGCGGGTCGACCCGGTTCGGTGGGGTGGACAAGGCGATGCTGGTCCTGGACGGCGTGACGCTGCTCGACCGGGTGCTGACCGCGACAGCAGAGGCAGCGTCGACTGTGGTCGTCGGTCCGGTGCGTACGACGTACCGCAAGGTCGACTGGACCGTAGAGGATCCGCCGTCGGGTGGACCGGTGGCCGGGCTGGCGGCAGGTCTCGCGAACGGGACCGCACCGGTCGTGGTTGTCGTGAGCTGCGATCTGCCGTGGATCACCGCGACTGACGTCCAGGCCCTCGTCGACGGTGTCGGCGATCACGACGGCCTCGGTCTGCGCGACACCGCCGGCCGCGAACAGCAGCTCGCCACCGCGTATCGCCGTACCGCACTCGCCGCGGCGATCGCCCAGGTCGGCGACCCCCGCGACAAGTCGGTGCGCCGCACGCTGGCCGCCCTCGATCTGACCTGGACCGACCCCACCAGAGCGGGCGACGACGTCGACACCTGGGCAGACCTCGACGACTGACGACGAGTCAAAACCACTGGACGTCACAAATAGGTTCAGCAGCATGGATGTCGCGCAACTCGTCGAAGACGCACTCGGCACCAAGGCCGGCCCGACGACCGAGCGCACCGGCGGCCAGCTGAGCCAGGTGTACGAGGTACAAACCACGGACCGCCCGGTGATCGTCAAGGTCTACGCCGCGGAGTGGCGGTGGAAGCAGTCCAAGGAAGTCCACGTGTACGGGCTGCTCGAACCCGAGCTCGGCGCTCAGATCCCGCAGGTTCTGCACGTCGGCGACGGCGTCACGATCCTCTCGAAGCTCGACGGTGTCCCGCTGTCCGAGATCGAGCCGCCCGACTGGCGGACGACGTACGGACAGCTGGGCGCACTGCTGCAGCGGGTCCACCGGATCGGGCAACCGGCGTACGGCTATCTGACCGACCAGATCCTCGACCCGCTGCCGGACAACGACCGGTACATGCGCCGTCAGTTCGCGAAGAAGCTCGCGGAGTTCGAGCAGCTCGGCGGTGACCGCGAACTGCAGGCCAAGATCGCGGCGTACGTGGACGAGCACGCACACCTGTTCGCGGACAACACCGCCGCCGTCCTGTGCCACAACGACTTCCACGAGGGCAACATCCTGGTCGATCCGGAGACCTGGCAGGTGAACGGATTCATCGACGTGGAGAACGCGATCGCCGCCGATCCGCTCGTCGATCTCGCCAAGACGATCCAGTACTCGGCCCACGATCACCCGGACAAACTTGCCGGTCTCACCGATGGGTACGGCGCCGTACCGCAGGACCGGATCGACCTGTACCGGCTCTATCACTCGCTCGAGCTATGGGACTGGTTCTGTTCGATAGGCCAGACCACCTACCTGGACAGCATCGCGCTGGACCTGGCGAAGCTTGTCGCGGCCTGAGGGTAGGTTGGCACCATGCGAGCTGTCGTGTGTGATGGTGCCGGCGGGATCGACGTTCTCGGCATCGGCGAGATCCCGGACCCGCAACCGGCTGTCGACGAGGTCGTCATCGACGTCGTCGCCGCCGGCGTGAACCGCGCGGATCTCCTGCAGCGGCAGGGCTTCTACCCGCCGCCGCCCGGTGCCCCCGGCACCATCGGGCTCGAGGTGTCCGGCCGGATCTCCGCAGTCGGCGCCGAGGTCGAGGGCTGGTCGGTCGGCGACGAGTGCTGCGCGCTGCTGGCCGGTGGTGGGTACGCCGAGAAGGTCGTCGTCCCCGCGCCGCAGGTGATGCCGGTGCCGGACGGCCTGGATCTGGTCAGCGCGGCCGCGCTCCCCGAGGTGGTCGCGACCGTCTGGTCCAACGTCTTCATGACCGCGCATCTGAAGGACGGCGAGACGCTGCTGGTGCACGGCGGTTCGTCGGGTATCGGGTCGATGGCGATCCAGCTCGGGGTCGCGCACGGCGCGCGGGTGCTGACCACGGTCGGCAGCAAGGCGAAGATGGAGTTCTGTACGTCGCTCGGCGCCGACGTCGCGATCAACTACAAGGAAGCCGAGTGGGCGTCCGTGGTCAAGGAGGCCACCAAGGGCGCGGGCGCGGACGTCATCCTCGACATCATGGGCGCGCAGTACCTGACCGACAACGTGAAGTCGCTCGCGTTCGACGGCCGGCTGGTGGTGATCGGGATGCAGGGCGGCGCCAAGGGCGAGTTGGACCTCGGCCGGTTGCTGAGCCGCCGCGGTTCGGTGATCGCCACCGGCCTGCGGTTCCGGTCGGTCGAGGACAAGGGCCGGATCCTCGCCGAGGTCGTCGGTCACGTCTGGCCGCTGATCGCGGAGAAGAAGGTCCGCCCGATCGTGCACGCCACCCTCCCACTCGCCGAGGTCGCCAAGGCCCACGAAGCCCTCGAACAGTCCACCCAACTAGGCAAGATCCTCCTGACTCTGTAGGTTCGCCGCGACCCAGGCTGGGTCCGGCTCGACGAGTTGGATGATGTCGAGCCAGGTGCCGGCCGGGTCCCGGACGAAGAAGTGGCGCTGGCCGAACGGCTCGGTCACCGGCTCGCTCTCGAGCCGTACGTCGCCTTCGCGCAGCGCAGTGGCGATCTTGTCCACGTCCGCGACGACGAACCCGAACACGGACCCGCTCTCCGTCAGCGCCGACACAGCCGCCGGTACGGTCGGGTGCCCGCGCTCCACGATCGCGAGCTCCCAGTCCGCGGTCCCACGGCGCACCGTGATGAACCACCCCAGATCGATCCCGACCTGCAGATCCAGGTACTGCGTGTAGAACGCGGCGACGTCCGCGGGCCGGTCGGTCACCACAGTCGCGCCAAATGCTGCAGGCTGCACAAGCTCTCCTGACTACACAGTTGTTGTCGCCACACTACGTACGCCTCGACGTGCTCGCCGCTCAGGGCGCCCGCGGCCTGACCCATCGCGCAGTCGACGCCGCCGCGGGCCTCCCGGCCGGGACGGCGTCGAACTACTTCAAGACCCGCGACGCACTGCTCGGCGCCCTCGGTGAGCGGATCTTCGAACGCCTCGCCCCCGACGAGGCCGTCCTCGAGCCACTCGCGAAACGCAAACCGGGCATCGAGCTGATGACCGACTACGCGCACTACATCGTCGAGCGCCTGCTCGGCCGGCCGGAGCTCACGCTGGCCCTGCTCGAGCTGCGCCTCGAGGCCGCCCGCCGTCCCGGTCTGCACGAGATCCTGTCGCGCACCCTCCGGCAGGGGTTCGACGCTGACGTCGCCTTCAATGCGAACGCCGGCCTACCCGGCGGCGCCGAGGAGATCCGGCTGCTGCACTTCGCGATCGACGGCCTGATCCTCGATCAATTGACGCCCGGCACCGGACACCCGTACGACATCACCGCGATTACTGCCCGCTTGGTGCGCCGGTTGGCCGGAGGGAATTGACGTGCGCATACCGGGTATGCATACTCGGTATCTATGTCGATCAAGCATGGATTGCTGGCGCTGCTGCAGGACGAGCCGAAGTACGGCTACCAGCTGCGCGGTGAGTTCGAGGCGGCCACCGGAGCGACCTGGCCGCTGAACATCGGGCAGGTCTACACAACCCTGACGCGCCTCGAGCGCGACGGGCTGGTCCAGGCCGCGGCCGCACGCGCGGCGAGCAGCGAGGGCGACGGTCGATCCCTGTACGAGATCACCGACGCCGGGCGGACCGAGCTGGCGACGTGGTTCGAGACGCCGGTGACCCGGGAGTCGCGTCCGCGCGACGAGCTCGCGATCAAGCTCGCGCTCGCCCTCGCCGTACCGGGCGTCGACGTCGGCGCGGTCGTCCAGCGGCAGCGGATGTCGACGATGCAATCGCTGCAGGAGTTGACCCGGCTGAAGCGGAACAGTGCCGACGGCGAGATCTCCTGGCAGCTCGTCGTCGAGTCGATGATCTTCGGCGCCGAGGCGGAGATCCGGTGGCTCGACCACTGCGAGGCGATGCTCGTACGGCACCGCGGCAGACCACGGGCCGTACCGCAAAAGGACGGGCCGCAAAAGGACGGGCCGCAGAAATACGACGTACCGGACCAGCAGGAGGCCCGCTCATGATCCTCGACCTCCGCAATCTGACCAGGACACACGGCCAAGGCGATCAGGCCGTCCATGCCCTGCGCGGCGTCGATCTGTCCGTCGACGCAGGTGAACTGGTGGCCGTCATGGGGCCCTCCGGATCCGGCAAGTCGACGTTGCTGACCTGCGCCGGCGGCCTAGATCGCCCGACCAGCGGCGAAGTGCTTGTCGACGGCAACGACCTCACGACCCTGAGCCCGAACGCCGTTGCCGCGCTGCGCCGTCGCCGGATCGGCTACGTGTTCCAGGACTTCAACCTGATCCCCGCACTGACCGCGGCAGAGAACGTCTCGCTCCCGCTGGAGCTGGACGGCACGCGGACCCGGAGTGCCCGCAAGTACGCGATCGCGGCGCTGCAGGAGGTCGGGATCGAGGAACTCGCGGACCGCTTCCCCGACGACATGTCCGGTGGCCAACGGCAACGAGTCGCGATCGCCCGCGCAATCGTCGGCGAACGCCGCCTGCTCCTCGCGGACGAGCCGACCGGCGCGCTCGACTCCGACACCGGTGAGGCCGTACTGCGCTTGCTCCGCGACCGCTGCGACCAGCACGGCATCGGCGGCGTCCTCGTCACCCACGACGCCCGCCACGCCGCTTGGGCCGACCGCGTGGTCTACCTGCGTGACGGCGTACTGGTCGGACAAACCACTCCGCTCACCGACGCCGACTCCCTGCTGCAGGACAGTCACTGATGAGCAAGTGGGGTCCGCCGCTGCGGGTCGCCCGCCGTACAGCGCGCAGGTCGATCGGCCGCACGCTCCTCGTCGCGGCCCTGATCGGCCTGCCGGTACTGGCCGCGACCTGGCTGGGCATTGTCCTGCAGACCGCGAGCCCGAGCGGCGAGACCCTTGCGAACAACACCCTCGGCCACGCGGACGCCCAGCTCCAGGTCACCCAGTACGACAAGCTGTCCGTACCGCCTGGGCAGGAGATGATGTACGGCGAACCGTCGCCCGCCGAAGGGCACGACAAGGCCGTCCGGACCCCGTCGACGTTCGACCCATTGCAACTCCTGCCGCCCGGCAGCAAGGTGGCACGTCAGTTCGTGGACGCCGGCCTCGCCGAGCTCCGCACTCCGGACTCGAAGACCTCGGCCACCTTGATCACCGGCGACGGTTCGAGTCCGCTGACGGCCGGCACCGTGAAACTCGACCAGGGCCGGCTGCCCGCGAAGCCCGGCGAGGTCGCGATCTCGCCGTCGCTCGCCGACCGGCTGGGCTCGACCGAGACCGTGGTCAGCGCGGACGGCAAGAAGTACGTCGTCGTGGGCATCGCCAGGCTGCTCACGACGCAGAGCACGCGGGCGATCTTCGCCACACCTGACTCCGGGCTCAGCGAGGTCGACGCCTCCCGCACCGTTCAGTATCTGGTCGACCTGCCGGACTCCGCCGACCCGGCGCAGCTCGGCGCCAAGCTCGTCGACCAGGGCCTCTTCCTCCTGCCGCGGGCAACAATCGTCGACCCGCCGCCGTCCCCGTACGGCACCACCGCGAACGACATCGGCCCGTACGCGGCGATGGCTCTCGTGATCGGCTTCGGCGTCCTGGAGATCGTCCTGCTCGCCGGTACGGCGTTCGCGGTCGGCGCCCGCCGCCAGACCCGCGAACTCGGGCTGGTGATGGCCGCCGGAGGTACGCCGGGCGACGTCCGACGGATCGTTGTGATGCAGGGGCTGGTCACCGGACTGGTCGGCGTCCTCGGCGGGCTCGTGCTCGCGGGCATCGCAGTGTTCAGCGCGAAACCGCTCTGGGAGGCGATGACCGACGCGATCTTCACCGCCTGGCAGATCCCCTGGGCAACGATCGTCGCAACCGCGGTTCTCGGCGTCGGCGCCGGGCTCGCGGCGGCCGTCGTACCGGCGATCCAGGCCGGCCGGCAGGCACCGATGGCCGCGCTGACCGGGCGCTTCTCGGTGCCGGCGAAGGCCGCGCGGATCCGGATCGTCGCGGTTGTCCTGCTGACCGGCGGGCTGGCCTGCGTGTTCGCCGGCAGCACGCTGATCGGGGCGGCGTTGAGATCCGCGCAACACTCGGCCCGGGGCTACGAGGCGACCGCGACGCCGCTCGGCCCGATCGCACTCGTGCTCACTGGCATCACAGCTGTGATCGCTGCGCTGGTGTGGTTGCTACCGAGCCTGATCGCCAAGGCGGCCGGCCTGGCGCGGGGACTGCCGCTGAGTGGCCGGATGGCATTGCGCGACGCCTCCCGGCACCGGCACCGCACGGCTCCGGCCGCTGCGGCGATCATGATGGCCGTCGCCGGCACCGCGGCGGTCGCCTTCGCGGCGTCCAACTCGATCGCTGCCGACGCCGCGAGCTACGTCGCGGCCGCGCGCCGCGGCGACGCCGTCATCCATTTCACGCAGGGGTTCCCGGGCGCACTCACGTACACCCCGCAGCTCACGTCGCAGGTCGCCGGGCTGCTGCCGGTCGCGAAACAGTACGAGCTCGGGTACGTACAGCTGCACGGGACCAAGCCCGACCAGAACGGGTACTCGCCCGTCCTGGCGGTCGCGACGCCCGAGAGCGCGGGAGGTATGACCGGGATGCCGCTGCAGGTCGCCGATCCGGCGTTCGTCGAGCGGTTCGGCGACTACGGCGCACGGGCCGCGGCCGGCATGCGGGACGGCAAGGTGGTGCTTCCGGACGTCCCGCTGCGACCGGGACAGAAGGTTGCCATGCACAACGACAACTCCGACAAGTACCTGCGCAACCTGGACGCGGTCTCGTTCGGCCCGCCGCCGCGGGTCCAGTTCCTCCGCGACACTGCGCTGATCAGTCCGGAGACGGCGCAGGCGCTGGGCACGCCGCTGATCGACGAGGTGCATTTCGCGTTGACCCGGGAGCCGACCGACGCCGAGCTCGCCGCGGTCTCCCGGTTGCTCGGCGCGGACGACCGGTTGACGGTCGAGAACGGGTATCAGAATCCCGGGCGGCTGTTCCTGATCGGGATCCTCGGCGCGGCCACCGTCGTGACGCTGCTCGGGGTTGCGATCTCGGTCTCACTGTCGGCGGCCGAGGGGCGGGCCGATCTCGCGACGCTGGCCGCGATCGGTGCCCCGCCACGGCGCCGGCGGTCGCTCGCCGCGGCCCAGGCGTGGGTGCTCGGTCAGCTGGGCTGTGTGCTGGGTGTGGGAGTCGGCGCACTGTACGGCTACACCGCGCACGCCGCGTTCGGGTCGCCGCACTTCGTCGTCCCGTGGGCAGAGATCGGCGGCATCGTGCTGGTCGTACCACTCTTCGCCGGACTGCTCGCCTGGCTGCTCACCCGCTCCCGCCTACCGATGGTCAGCCGGATCAACTGATGCGAGTTCTGGGTACGCGACGGCGTACGGGGGTGTGCTGGTGATGCGCCATTGGCCGCAGGCGCAGTGTTGGTAGACGACCAGTCCTTCACTGACCTGGTGGCTGGAGACCGCGGTCCAGCGGTGCCGGTGGATGTCTGTCATGGGTCCATCGTGATGTAATGGCATTATGCATCTCAACCCTTACGGTGCCGATGCCGTACTGCTCGCCGTGAACCTGGT
>DASSDE010000954.1:0-3923 GCA_035697365.1 Kribbella sp.
GCCGTGTACCGTCCCTTGACCGACACCGCGAGCTTCGCTCCACCGGTCGTCGGGTCCTGACAGCACCAGTTCGGCAACTGGAACGTCCCTTCGGACGTCGATCCGTCGGTGTAGATGATCGTCACGGACCCGCGGGCGTTCAGGCTCGCTCCCGCGCCGAGCAGCGCGAGGTGCGATCCCGTCCCGGTGACGAGGATCGGCGCCGACTGGTTCTTCACGAGGTTCGGCGTGCCTGGCGCCCCGGTCGGCCAGGTGAAGTCCGCACCCTGCACGGAAACCGTTGCCCCCGGCGTGTACCCGGCCTGCGCCAGGGCCTCACCGTTGAAGCTGTTGCCGGACCCGTCGAAGTTCCCTTGCTGGTACGTGGATGCGTCGCTGATCCCGACCACGTTCGCGGCCTGCGACAACGAGGCGTACGGCAACTGCGCCGTACCGGCCGAGGTGTTTACATAACTCTTGCCTTGAGCAACGTACGACGCCTTCAAGGTCAGCGTGAAGCTGGCGGGCTTCACGTCTGCGCCAGGCGTGACCTGGAGCTTGGTCGTCACGGCCTGCCCGGGGGCAATGGCAGAAAACGTGTTCTGGCCACTGACGGACCATCCGGTGGGGACCTGCACGTCGAGTCGCACGTTCCGCACTGTCGTACCGGTGCCGTTGCGGAAGGACGCGGTGACCGCGGTCGGCCGGCCCGGGGCGTTCCACAACGACGGTGTGGTCAGTTCGGGCGTTCCAAAGGTGTTCGTGACATCCGGTCCGCCGACTGCGGAGGTGCCGTCAATCTGCACGACGGCGCTGCGGGCGGTGGAGATCGATCCGGTCGGGATCCGAACCACGCCGTTCGAGTAGGTCCAGGCGACGGCGCGACCATCGACCGAGACATGGCGGGGTGCGCTGCCCGTGTGGAGCGTCAGGTCGTACGGGCGGGCGGCCGGCTTGCCGTCGTACGTTCCGACGCTCGCGCCGATCTTGACGGTGATGTCGCCGCGGCCCTGGACGGGTGCGTCGACCGTGAACGTCTGCGTCGCGGACTTGGTGGAACGCGTCACGCGGTCGTCCTCGTACAGCGAGAACGACGACTTGCCCGACGGGTAGACGTCGACGCTGACCGGATCGCCCGGCTTCTGCTCGGCTGCGTTGTTGATGCCGGATTTCCACATCGGAACCACCGCGCCCGCCTTCACGAACAGCGGCAGCGTGTCGAGCGGCGCGTGGTACCCGTTCACGGTCGTCGGGCCCTGGTAGA
Source organism: Kribbella sp. (assembly GCA_035697365.1). Classification (GTDB taxonomy): domain Bacteria; phylum Actinomycetota; class Actinomycetes; order Propionibacteriales; family Kribbellaceae; genus Kribbella. Next base: position 1,244 of record DASSDE010000954.1, read on the forward strand.
CCCGGCCGCTCCAGTAGTCGACCCATCGGCCCTTCGGCAGGTAGATCCCGTTCTTCACCTCGTCGGCGCCGTACATCGGCGCGACCAGGAACTCCTTGCCGGCCAGGAACTCGTACTTGGTCGTGTCGTCCCAGGTGTGCGGGTCGTCCGGGTACTCCAGCACCAGCGACCGGTTCAGCGGCGCGCCGGTGCGGTGCGCCTCGGCGGCGTACGTGTAGAAGTACGGCAGCAGCCGCTCGCGGAGCTTCAGGTACTTGCGGTTGATCGACGTGTACGGGTCGCCGTACGCCCAAGGCTGCTTGTACGCCGGGGTGGACCAGCCGGACATGCTCATGAAGGCCGGGTTGAACACCTTCCACTGCAGATCGCGAACGTACGAGGTCGCCGAGCCGCCGAAGATGCCGTCGACGTCGCCCGCGCTGTAGGCGATCCCGGAGTTGCCGGAGCCGGTGATTGCCGGGATCTGCCACTTGATCGCGTCCAGCGAACCGCTGTGGTCACCGGTCCACTGCACCGCGCACCGCTGCGCGCCGGCCCAGCCCTCGACCATCCACGCGAAGCCGCGGGCGTTGCTGTACTGCTCGATCCCGTCGTGCGCGGTGTCGCAGGCGCTCAGCGCGTACCGGTATCCCGGGCCGACCCAGGCGACGTCGAGCTTCCGGACCCGGACGCCGGCGTCGCCGACCTCGGCCTGCTGCCGGTCGAGGTCGGACTGCGTCCACAGGCCCATCTGGAGGTTCCGGGATCGCAGTTCGTCGCCGGTCTGTTTCAGGGCGGGGATGTCGCGCTTGCCCCACCAGGTGCCGTCCACCTGCTCGGAGTCCGTGTTCGCGGAGTACCCGCAGCCGTAGTCGTCGTTGACGAGCATCCAGCCGCCGGGCATGTCCTCGTCGTGGAACTTCTGCGCGACCTTCACCGCGTCCAGCGTGGTGACCTTGTCCGGGTTGACCTTCCAGTCGTTGCTCGGGTCCGGGTCGGTCGCGTAGTGGCCACGGTTGTAGCAGTCGGAGTCGCCGTACTCGAGTCCGTAGATCGGCGGCATGAACGGCCGGCCGGTGAGCTCGGTGTAGCGATCGAGGGACGTCTTGAGGTCGCCGACGAAGTAGTACGCATCGAAACGCTGCTCGTCGTGAGTAGTGACAACCGGACTGGTGAAGCTGTAACTCCCCGGGCTGAACGTGTTCCGGAGAACGCCGTAGCCGGCGGTGCTCATGTAGTACGGCGCCGCGTTCGGGTTGCCGCCGTCCTCCCAGTTGAAGTCCTTGGAGATCTTGATCGTCTGGTCGCGGTGCGAGAACCGGCCGTTCTGCATCCCGCCGCCGAAGAACTGCTCGTTGGCGGCGCGGCCCAGCGTCTGGGTGGTGGAGGTGTCGGTCCACGACAGCGGGGCGGTCTCGGACCACACCAACTGCCCGTTGGAGCGGTAGAGCGAGAACTTCAGCGGGTGCTTCTGCGCCCGTACCTCGATCTTCCCGGTGTTCAGCGAGTAGTACGTGCCGCGGTCCCGCCACGTCGTCCGTGGCGTCCCGTAGTCGGTCTTGGTGACAATGTTGGACGCCGGAGCGCCCGGATCGGTCGGTGGGGTGTTCGCGGGGTCGGTGAAGTTCCCGTCCGGCGCCATCCACAGCCGGAACACGTCGTCCTTCAGGAAGACGACACGTACCTTCGCCGGGCCGGCGCTGAGGGTGTACGTCGCGTGGTCGGCCGCGAACCCGGTCACGTCACCGAGCGTGGTCGCGGCCGCCTGGGCGGCAGGCGCGGTGTACACGAGTGCGCCTGCCAGCAAGGCCAGTGCGACTACTGAACGTTTCATGCGGACAAAGATGCTCATGACTGCCTCACTTCACGCACCAATGAACAAGATGCTCACAGTGAAGCTCACCGGCTGCGGATTGTCATCAGGTCAGCTTCATGAAGTTGAGACGGTGTCTCCATCACGGAGTGAAACAAGGCATTGACGATGAGCGCATGGTGAACTTGCGTCCCACGAGCCCCACTAGCCCCGTTCTCACCAGGCGTCACCTGCTGACGGGGGGCTTGGCCGCAGGACTGACAGCAGCCGCGCCGGGCCTGGCGCACGCGTCACCGTACGACCCAGGAACCCCACTCGACGCGGGAAGCGTCGGTGCCCCGGACGGGATCCGGGCTCAGGGCGACCCGGACTTTCACCCGGTGAAGTTCCGGCTGCCCGCGCCGACCGGACGGAAGGCGCTCGGCACGACCACGCTGCACCTGATCGACCGCTCCCGTCCGGACCCATCGATGCCGAGCGGCCGGCGAGAGCTGATGATCAGCCTCTGGTACCCGGCGGAGATGTCCCGATCGCCGTACGCGACCTACATGCCGGCCCGCACCGCAGTCGCGGTCGACGACGCATGGACGGGCGAGTACGGTCTGGCGTTACCGGCCGGCTCCTTCGACTTCGGCAACACCATGACGCACGCACGCATCGACGCGCGGATGCAGCGGCTGCCGCACCCAGTCGTACTGTTCTCGCCCGGCTATCAGTACAGCCGGTTCGTGAACACCGCGCAGGTCGAGGACCTGGCCAGCCGCGGGTACGTCGTCGTGACGATGGACCACCCGCACGAGACGCCGGTCGAGTATCCGGGCGGCCGATTCCTGCCGGGCCTTGTCTCGGACGAACCACCGCAGCCGTCGGACATCCGCGCGGCGGTCG
>DASSDE010000955.1:0-5259 GCA_035697365.1 Kribbella sp.
CCCGCAGGCCGGCACCCGCGAACGGGTTCTCCGGGGTGTCGATGAACGTGCCACGGTAGAGAGTCATGCTTGCGCCTTACGCTGAGCCGGCGCAGGGCGACGCTCGGCAGGACGAGCCGCCACGGGAAGCCGCGCGGCAGAGACATCAGATGCCCGCCCAGCAGGTGGTGCTGGGGTGGTTGCTTGGTCGGTGAAGCGTTCGAGGAGCCAGGCGGCGACGCTGATGGCGATCACCGCCGGTTCTTTTCCGCGGATGGTCGGGATGCCGATCGGGGTGGTGATGCGCGCGATCGCTTCGGCGGTGTTGCCGTCCTCGGCGAGTTTGCGTTGGAACCGCGTCCACTTGGCGCTGGAGCCGATCAGGCCGATCGTCGCCAGCTGGTCGTTCCGGATCGCCGCGTCGCAGAGGGCGGCGTCCTCGGCGTGGTCGTGGGTCATGATCACGACGTGCGTACCGGGTGGGAGCTCACCGACGACAAGCTCGGGGAGTACGGGGACGTTGTGGACGTACACCTGCGCGACCGCGTCGTCGAGCACCGCTAGCCGGTCAGCTGTCAGTTGATCCGCGCGAGAGTCGACCAGGTGCAGCTCGAGATCGTGGCGCGCGAGGATCCGCGCCAGCTCGAGCCCGACGTGCCCGACTCCGAAGATCGCCACCGACGGCACCACGGGCAACGGTTCCAGCAAGAGCTTCACCTCACCACCGCAGCACTGAACCCCATGCTGGTACGGGGCCTTGTCCGACAACGCGGCCGTCAACACCTCGGGAGTCGTAACGCCCTCGGTGATCAGCTCCCGCGCGCGCTCCACGCCCAGAGCCTCGAGGTTGCCGCCCCCGACCGTCCCCCAAACGTTGTCAGCGGCAACAACCATCTTCGCTCCGGCCTCCCGAGGCGCATGCCCACGGACGGACAACACGGTCACCAGCACGCCCGCACGACGCCCGGCCCGCAGCCGCTGAACTGCCTTCACCCACTCCATGACAGGCCTCCCCGTGCGTTCTCGACGGCCCAGTAAACGGATTCGGGGGTCGCGGGCGAGGCGAGGTTGACGCTGGTGCCGGGTGGGCCGAAGGCGGCTGCTGCTTGGCGCAAGGCCTCGCGGACCGAGAAGGCCAGCATCAGCGGGGGCTCACCAACTGCCTTGGATCCGTAGACGGCACCGTCCTCGTGCGCCTTCTCCAGCAACGTGACGTTGAAGACCTCGGGCATCTCAGAGAAGCTCGGGAGTTTGTAGGTCGATGCTGCCTGCGTGGACAGCCGGCCGCGCCGGTCGCCGGTGCTCGAGTCCCAGCGCAGGTCCTCGAGCGTCAACCACCCGGCGCCCTGTACGAAGCCGCCCTCGATCTGCCCGATGTCGATCAACGGGCTCAGGCTGTCCCCGACGTCGTGCACGATGTCGACGCGCCGCAACGTGTACGCACCGGTGAACCCGTCGACCTCGACCTCGGACGCGGCCACCCCGTACGCGAAGTACTTGAACGGCTCGCCGCGCATCGCGTTCGCGTCCCAGTGCAGCCCCTCTGTGCGATAGAAGCCGGCCGCCCACAACTGCACTCGCTGCAGGTAGGCCATTCCAACGAGTTCGTTCCACGGCACACCGTCACCCGAGAGCCCGCGGACGACACCGCCCACGAACCGCACGTCCGACGGGCTGATCCCGAGCTTCCCGCCGGCGACCTGCGCCAGCCGCTCGCGGATCTGCTCGCACGCGTTCTTGATCGCCGCCCCGTTCAGGTCGGCACCCGAGGACGCGGCGGTTGCGGACGTGTTCGGCACCTTGTCGGTCCGCGTCGGCGCCAGGCGGACCCGCTCCAGCGGTACGCCGAGAGTGGTGGCGGCGACCTGCAGCATCTTGGTGTGCAGGCCCTGCCCCATCTCGGTGCCGCCGTGGTTGATCAGGACCGACCCGTCCTTGTAGACGTGCACCAGCGCACCCGCCTGGTTGAACGCCGTCAGGTTGAACGAGATCCCGAACTTCACCGGCGTCAGCGCCAGCCCACGCTTCACGTGCTCGTGCGTGGCGTTGAAGTCCGCGATCTCAGCCTGCCGACGGGCAACGTCCCCGTTGGCGAGGACCTGCGTCCAGCACGACTCGAGTCGATCCGCGTGCCGGACGGGTTGCCCGTACGGGGTGGAGTCGCCCGGTTGGTAGAAGTTCCGCCGGCGCAGTTCCGCGGCGTCGTACCCGAGCAGCGGAGCGCAGCGCCCGAGGATGTCCTCGAGCACCAGCATCCCCTGCGGCCCGCCGAACCCGCGGAATGCGGTCTGCGACGTCTTGTTGGTCTTCGCGATCCGTCCGTCGACGCGCACATGCGGGATCTCGTACGCGTTGTCGATGTGGCACATCGCCCGCGCCAGCACCGGCTCGGACAGGTCGAGGCTCCAGCCACCGTCCGCGGTCAGTGTGGCGTCCAGCGCGACCAGGCGGCCGTCGTCGGAGAAGCCGACCCGCCACGTCGAGTGGAACCCGTGCCGCTTGCCCGACATCGTCATGTCCTGCGTCCGGTTCAGCCGCAACCGCACCGGCCGCCCCGTCATGGTCGCGCCCAGCGCAGCGATCGCGGCGAACCCGTGCGGCTGCATCTCCTTGCCGCCGAAGCCCCCGCCCATCCGCAAGCACTGCACGGTCACCGAGTGACTCGCGAGCCCAAGCACATGCGCGACGATCTCCTGCGTCTCCGAAGGATGCTGCGTACTCGACTGCACGAAGATCTGCCCGTACTCGTCCACCTGGGCCAACGCCGCATGCGTCTCCAGATAGAAGTGCTCCTGCCCGGCGAACTCGAACTCGCCGGTGAATACGTATGCAGCCTCACCGAGGGCCCCGTCCACGTCGCCGCGCTCAAGGCGACGCCCGATCCCCTGGAAGCTCCCGGCTTCGATCGCCTCGGGCACCGTCACCAAGGACGGCAGCGGCTCGTACTCGACCTCAACCGCCAGCGACCCGAGTCGCGCCGCCTCCAGCGTGTCGGCCAGCACCCAGCACACCGCATGCCCGCTGAACATCACCTCGCCCGGGAAGAGCGGCTCATCGTGCTTCACGCCCGCATCGTTCACCCCCGGTACGTCGTCCGCGGTCAACACCCGAACCACTCCGGGCACGTCGTACGCCGGCTTGACGCGCAGCGCTGTCACCCGCGCGTGCGCGTGCGGCGACTGCACCGGCCAAGCATGCAGTACGTCGCGGGTGCGCATCACCAGATCGTCCGTATACAAGGCCGTTCCGGTGACGTGCAGCGCAGCGCTCTCGTGTGGCATCGGTACGCCAACCACGGGCTGCAGCGGCCGCTCCGACAGGTGACTCATGCCTCGACCTCCTTGAAGTAGAAGCGCAACAACGACTGGCCGAGCATCGCGGAGCGGTACGACGCGCTCGCGCGGTGGTCGTCCATCGGCGTACCCTCCGCAGCCATCAGCGCGGCGGCGGTCCGTACGGTCTGCTCGCTCCAGGGCTTGCCGATCAGGGCGGCTTCGGTACTGCGGGCGCGCAGCGGAGTGGCCGCGACGCCGCCCAGGCCGATCTTCGCGTCCTGAACGGTGCCGTCGGCAACGGTGACGGCGTACCCGATCGCGACGCTCGAGATGTCGTCGAAGCGTCGCTTGGCGATCTTGTGGAACGCGGTTATCGGGGCCATGGGCAACGGAATGACGATCGTCTTGATCAGCTCGTCGATGGCGCGGACGGTCTGCCGATAGCCGGTGAAGTAGTCGGCCAACGGCACCACCCTTTCGCCCCGGTGGGAGGCGAGGACCAGGCTTGCGTCCAGTGCCAGGAGGGCGGGAGGGGTGTCCCCGATCGGTGATCCGGTTCCGAGGTTTCCGCCGATCGTCGCGCCGTTCCGGATCAGGCGCGAGGCGAATTGCGGGAACAGCTGGGCGAGCATCGGGACTCGGCCGCTCAGCCGCCGTTCGATCTCACTCAGCGTCAGCGCGGCGCCCAACCGCACCTCGTCCGGCGCGAAGGTGAACTCGCGCAGCTCCTCCAGTCGGTCGATCGCGATCGTCAGCGGCGGGCGGGAGCCGAAGATGTTCACCTGCACGCCGAGGTCGGTCGAACCGGCGACCACGACGGCATCGTCCCGCTCACTCAGGACCGCCAGAGCAGCTTGCAGCGTGGGTGGGCGGAGGAACTCACCTTCGCTCGAGACCATGCCGGTCGCTGCCGGAGCAGGTGGCGGCGAGTTGCGGCGTACGGCGAGCGCGTCGTTCTCCGCCGGCTCGTCCAGGGCATAAGCCGCGTCCTTGATCGGCCGATAACCCGTGCACCGGCACAAGTTCCCACTCAGAGAGTGAAGGTCGAACCCGTTGGACCCACACTCATGACCCCCAGCGGTGGGTGTCGTGCGGTTGGGGCGGTAGTACTCGGCGGCCATGCTGCAGATGAAGCCGGGGGTGCAGAAGCCGCATTGGGAGCCGCCGCGGACTGCCATCTCCTCTTGGACCGGGTGCAGGGCGGCTGCGGTGCCCAGGCCCTCGGAGGTGACTAGTTCCTGGCCGTCCAGGGAGGCGACGGGGAGCAGGCAGGCGTTCACGGCGGTCCACTCGGTGGCCGCGGACGTGCCGGGGCGGGCGACCAGCACCGAGCAGGCGCCGCACTCGCCTTCGGCGCAGCCCTCCTTGGCGCCGGTCAGTCCGCGGTCGCGCAGCCAGTCCAGAACAGTGGTGTGGACGGAGATCTCCCCGATCGGGGTGACTTCGCCGTTCACGGTCAGTGCGGGGGCCCGGAGGGCTTGAGTGGTCATCGGTTGGTGCTCCATCGGGTGCGGGCGCTGTGGATCGGGTTGGCGTCGGAGACGAGGTCGTCGAAGCGGTAGCCGGCGATCTTCGCGATCTCGAGCAGGGCGGCGGCGTGCTCCTGGTTGTCGCAGTTCTCCAGCCGTTCGCGGCCCTGCTCGACGATCCGCTCGTACGACTCGGCGTCGCGCACCGAGATCACCAGCGGGAACCCGAAGCGGTCCTCGTACGCCGACGTGATCGCGGTGAGCTGGTCGCGTTCCGGGTCGCCGAGGAACGTCAGCCCCTTGTCGGACTGGTCCCGCAACGATGCCTCGCCACTGAGCCCGTCGGCCACGAACTGCGACCCGAGCCGCGGGTACGCCTTGATCAGCTCGAGCTGCTCCGCACGGGACCCGGAGAACAACGCCTCCTGGAACGAGCGCCTGAGCGCGTGCGTGTCCCCGTACGGCCGCAAGTCCCAGGCGCGCTCGACGGCCCACCGCGGTCCCTGGAACAGGCCGCCGAAGGTCTCGACGAACTC
>DASSDE010000956.1:0-2738 GCA_035697365.1 Kribbella sp.
GTGCGGTTCGCCCTCCTGGTCCTCGTCGAACGTCAGCCTCGCCTCGTGCAGCGGCACCAGCCGCTCGTAGTGCGCACCGACGCCCTGCATGCTGACGAAGCCGCACATCGTGGTGGACCTGCTCTCCAGGTGCTCCCCCACCAGGTCGAACGCGACCGACCGCGTCTGCCCCCGGACCCGCAGCGGTACGACGATCCGCCCCTCCGGCCGTAGCTGCTGCCACCAGGCGGTCGCGATGTCCCACGCGGTCACCGTCACCACGATCCGGTCGTACGGTGCACGCCCAGGCTCCCCGAACTCGCCGTCGACCCGGACCACGTCCACGTCGGCGTACCCGGCCTTGTCGAGGAACGTCCGCGCCCGGTCCGTCACGTCCGCGTCGATATCGACGGTGGTGACCGCACCGTCCGGGCCGGTCAGCTCGCGCAGCAGCGCCGCGTTGTACCCGCCCGAGCCGATCTCGAGCACCCGGTCCCCCGGCCGGACCGCGGCTTGCTGCAGCATCAGCGCGACGATGCTCGGCTGCGACACCGAGCTCGTCAGCACGCCGGCCCGGTTCTGCTTCATCGGCACGACGTCATCGGCGTACGCGACCTCCAACGGCACATGGGGTACGAAGACGTGCCGTGGTACGGCCTGGAACGCGGCCGCGACCCGCTCGTCGGTGAGGGTCCCAGCAGCCGCCAGGCGCTGGACGAGGGCGGTCCGCAGCGTATCTGCGTCGGCGCCTGTCACGGTCAGTCCCGCTTGTCCCCGAGCGACTCCAGCAACACCCGCAGCAGGCCTGCCAGCTGATCGCGCTCGGCGGCCGACAGCCCGGCGAGGAGCTGCGACTGGGTGTCGACGTGGGTCGGCAGCACCTTGTCGATCAGGTCGAGCCCCTGCCGCGTCAGCGTCACCTGTACGCCGCGGCGGTCGGTCTCGCTCGGAGATCGGGTGACCAGACCGCGGGCCTCCAGCCGGTCCAGCCGCTGGCTGATCGCGCCCGAGGTCACCATCGACGCGTGCATCAGGCCGGCCGGGGTCAGGCTGTGCTCAGCGTTGCTGCGGCGCAGCGTCGCCAGGACGTCGAACGAGGGACGATCGAGGTCGTACGCGGCGAGGCTCCGGCGCAGCTCGGTGTCGAACAGCGCGCCGAGCCGGTTGACCCGCCCGATGACGCCGACCGGAGCGGCATCCAGGTCGGGCCGCTGCTCGCGCCACTGCTCGAGCACCAGGTCGACATGATCTGCCATTCGTCCAGCGTAACGCCGGATGCTTTAGCGGTGAGCGATTCAGATCAGGCCCTGGCGGAGCGCGTAGGCGACCGCGTGGGACCGGTTCCGCAGCTGCAGGCGGCTGGTCACGTCGTGCAGGACGTTCTTGACGGTGCGTTCGGAGTAGGACAGCTCGCGGGCGATCTCCTGCGTGTCCTTGCCGTCGGCAACGAGGCGGAGGACCTGGGTCTCGCGGTCGGACAGGCTGGACTGCGGCAGCCTCCGCACACTCGGCGCCTGGCCGAGCAGGCGGCCGAGGAGGTCCGTCGGCAGGTTGCCGTCACCGGCGGCCGCGGTCCGTACCAGGTGCACGATCCGGTCCGGCGTCGCCTCGGTACGACGCAGCACACCGCAGACGCCCAGCCCGACCGCCGTCATCAGCGCCTCGTCGTCGATCGCGCTGCCGATCAGTACGATCCGCCGGCGGCCGCGCTGGGACGCCGACCGCAGGACCTGGACCGCACCGGCGTCGAGCGCGTCGACGGCGATCAGCGCGACCGCCGCCGAGTCCGGATCGCCGGTCAGCAGAATCTCCGGACGCTGCCCGAGCGCGTGCACGAGGCCGAACTGCGACAACGGATCGAGCGCCTTCACCCAGACCGGAATGACCACACCTGTCCCCCAACGCCGAGCGTTCTGAATGCTGCCCACACTGAACTGATGCCCGATCGGGCACTTTGGTTCTGGTTTCGGGGCAGTAATTACGGGGTCAGGATTCGAGCGTGCTGAGAGCGCGGAGGGCGAGCCGGTAGGAGTCGAGGCCGAAACCGGCGATCGTGCCGGTCGCGACGCCGGCCACGACGCTGGTGTGCCTGAAGTCCTCGCGGGTGGCCGGGTTGGTCAGGTGGATCTCGATCAGCGGCGCAGTGCGCTGCGCGATCGCGTCCCGCACCGAGTACGAGTAGTGGGTGAAGGCGGCCGGGTTCAGTACGACGGGTGTCCGGGCGTCGGCGGCCTCGTGCAGCCAGTGCACCAGCTCGGTCTCGTCGTCGGTCTGCCGGACCTCGACCTCGAGGCCGAGCTCGGCGGCGGTCTTCTCGCAGACCCCGACCAGCTCGGCGAACGTCGTCGTGCCGTACTTCTCCGGCTCCCGCGATCCCAGGCGCCCGAGGTTCGGCCCGTTCAGTACCAGTACTCGCTTGCTCACGCCCCAGAACCTAACCGATCTCGCCGTAGGCCGCGATCAGGAGGCTGGGGTCCGGGGCCTCGAGGATGGTCGGCTTCGCCAGACCGTCCAGGATCACGAACCGGAGCCGGTCGGCGCGGGTCTTCTTGTCCAGCTTCATCGCGTCCTGCAGGTGCGGCCACGCGTCGGCGCGGTAGCTGACCGGCAGCCCCAAAGACTCCAGCACCGCGCGGTGCCGGTCGGCGGTCGCGTCGTCCAGGCGGCCCGCGGCGCGGGCGAGCTCGGCGACGAACACCATCCCGATGCTGATCGCGGCGCCGTGCCGCCACTTGTACCGCTCGAGGCGCTCGATCGCG
>DASSDE010000957.1:0-4096 GCA_035697365.1 Kribbella sp.
GCCGAAGCCGGTCTGGAACCCGGACCTGCCGGCCACCGAGAAGTTCCGCGACCAGTGGGCGACGGTGCCGGACAACGAGCCGATGGACAACGGGTTCAAGGTGCAGTGGGAGATGTTCCTGCGGCACGTGGTCGACGACGCACCGTTCACCTGGGACTTCGTCGAGGCGGCCAAGGGCGTACAGCTGGCCGAGCTGGGCCAGCAGTCCTGGCGCGAGGGCCGCAAACTCGAGGTACCTCAGCTCTCGCTCGAGGCGAAGTCGTGACGCTCGGACTCAGGCTGCCGACCAACGCCGGAGACTTAGCTGGGCCCTCCTCGGCCGGCGGCACAGAAGTCGGTGGGGCACCGAGCGGCGGGACGGCGGGCGGAGGGACGGCCGGCGGTGGGACGCTCAGCGGCGGGCGGTTGGAGAGCTATCGGTTGTCGGGTACGCCGGTTGCTCATGGCACCTATCGGCCGGCGCAGTCTCGGCTGGCATTTGCAGCAGCGCATGTTGTTGCCGATCCGCTCGGTGACAACTCGCCGGGCGCACCGGCTGCGATCGACTGGGAGCACACGCTGGAGTTCCGGCGGCACCTGTGGTCGCTCGGCCTGTCCGTCGCGGAGGCGATGGACACCGCACAACGCGGCATGGGCCTTGACTGGCAAGCCACACAGGAGCTGATCCGCCGCTCAGCAGCAGAAGCGCCCGACGGCCGCATCGCGGTAGGCGTCGGTACGGATCAACTCACCGCCCCCACAACTGGTGCCGACTCGCTCGACGCAGTGATCGCAGCCTACGAGGAGCAGTTGGCTGTGGCCGAGGGTGTCGGTGCACTGCCGATCATGATGGCCAGCCGTGCCTTGTGTGCCGCGGCACAGTCCTCCGACGACTACCGCAAGGTGTACGACCGGCTGCTGAGCCAGTCGTCGCGCCCGGTGATCCTGCACTGGCTCGGACCCATGTTCGACCCGGCTCTGGAAGGCTACTGGGGCAGTGGCTCGTTCGACTCCGCGGTGGACACGGTCGTCGACCTGATCCAGGACAACGTGGACAAGGTAGACGGCATCAAGATCAGCCTGCTGGACGCTGACAAGGAGGTTGCCCTGCGCAACCGCCTTCCCGAGGGCGTACGGCTCTACACCGGAGACGACTTCAACTACCCCGAGCTGATCCGCGGCGACGGTGAACGGCACAGCGACGCACTGCTCGGCATCTTCGCGGCCATCGCACCCGCCGCAGCAGCCGCACTGAGCGCCCTGGACCGCGGCGATCTCGAGGAGTACGAGCGTGTGTTCGCGCCAACGGTTCCGCTGGCGAGGCAGATCTTCTCGGCGCCGACGTACTACTACAAGACCGGAATCGCCTTCCTGGCTTGGCTGAACGGGTTCCAGCCGGGCTTCACGATGGTGGGTGGGCTGCAGACGGGACGCTCGTTGCCGCATCTCGCGGACACATTCCGGCTCGCGGACCAGGCCGGCGTACTGACGAATCCCGAGCTCGCCGTGGACCGTTTCCGGCAGCTGCTGCGCGTGAGCGGAATCGACGCATGAACCGCTACAGCCTCAACCAGGCGACGACGAAGTACTGGCCGCTCGAGGACGTCGTCGCGGCCAGCGCCAAGGCCGAACTGGAGTGGATCGGCCTGTGGCGCGAGCCGATCCAGGAGTACGGCGTAGAGAAGGCGGCGAAGCTCGTCGCCGACGCCGGCCTCAAGGTCTCGTCGTTGTGCCGCGGCGGGTTCTTCACCACGACGGACGCCGCCGAGCGGAAGGTGAAGATCGAGGACAACCGGCGCGCGATCGACGAGGCCGCGACGATCGGTACGTCGGTCCTCGTCCTGGTCAGTGGCGGCCTACCGGCCGGATCCCGCGACCTCGACGGGGCCCGCGCGATGGTCCGCGATGGGCTCGCCGAGCTGGCACCGTACGCGGAGGAACGTGGAGTCACGCTCGCGGTCGAGGCGCTGCACCCGATGTTCTGCTCGGACCGGTGCGTGGTGTCGTCGCTCGGCGGCGCGCTCGACCTCGCCGAGCAGTTCCCGGCCAACCAGGTCGGGGTGATCGTCGACGCCTACCACCTGTGGTGGGACGCGGACGTGTACCGGCAGATCGAGCGGGCCGGCGAGCGGATCGTTTCGTACCAGGTCAGCGACTGGGTCGTACCGCTGCCTGCGGACACGCTGCTCGGGCGCGGCATGATGGGCGACGGTTCGATCGAGCTGCGCCGGCTGCGCGAGGCGTGTGACGCGGCCGGGTACGACGGCCCGATCGAGGTCGAGATCTTCAACCAGCAACTGTGGGACGCGCCGGGACAGGAAGTCTTCGACCTGGCGCTGGCGAGGTACCAGGAACACGTCATCTACTAGGGAGTTGCTTGTATGACTGACCGGACCATTCCCGCCGACGGTATCGGGATGCACCTCTACACGATGCGGGACGTGCTCGCCGAGGACTACCCGGGGACGCTGAAGCGGCTCGCCGGGATCGGTTACCGGACCGTGGGGGTGAGTGGGCGGTTCGAGCACAGCGCCGAGCAGATCCGTGGGTACGCCGACGACGCGGGGCTCGGGATCGTACTGGAACACGTCGGTTACAAGCGGCTGGACGACGACTGGGCCGGCGCGCTGGCCGACGTACGGACGCTCGGTGCGCAGTGGGCCGTCGTACCGTCGATCCCGTCCGAGCTGCACTCGGTGGAGGGGTTCAAGACCGCGGCGGCCGCGTTCACCGAGGCCGGCAAGGCCGCGCGGGACGCCGGGCTGAAGCTGCTGTTCCACAACCACGGTCATGACTTCGACGAGCTCGAGGGCCAGGTGCTGTACGACATCCTGCTCGGCGTCGATCCGGAGCTGCTCGGGTTCGAGCTCGACCTGTACTGGGCGGTGGACGGCGGGCACGATCCGGCGAAGCTGTTCCAGGAGCACCCCGGCCGGTTCCCCGCGCTGCATGTCAAGGACATGGCCGAGGACGGGTCGTGGGAGGACGTCGGCGCCGGCAAGCTGGACTTCGGAGCGATGTTCGAGCACGCGGAGGCCGGTGGCGTGCAGCAGTACCTGGTGGAGCACGACAAGCCGACCGACGCGTGGCAGTCGGCCGAGCGCAGCTACCGCGGACTGACCGAGCTCCGGTACTGATTTGGGCGACCAACAAACGACTGTTTGCTGTGACAACAAACGCTTAACCGGGTCAGCTGTGGATACAGCTCATCACGCCTGGTGAAATCGGCCTATTCTCGACGGGTGCAGAACGAGCCTTCGGTCCGGCTGTCCGCCGTGCGTCGCCTGTACGAGGTGAGCGCGCGGATGGGCGCCGGGCGGAGCCTTGCCGAAACGCTGCAGGCGGTCGTCGACGGCGTCGTGGACGGGCTCGGCTTCGGCATCGCCGTACTGAACCTGCGGCACCCGGACGGGAAGTTCGAGGTGATCGCCGTCGCCGGATCCCCGGAGGCCCGGGCGGCGCTCCTCGGCCGGGTCAGCGCGGCGGACCTGTTCGACGGCGAGTTCGCGATCGCGGACGCGTGGGGCAAGCTCCGGTTCGTACCGCACGAGCGACTGCCCGAGGGCGAGGTGACCGGCTGGGTGCCCGACGTACCGGTGGCTGATGCTCCGGACGCCTGGCATCCGCTGGACGCCCTGTTCGCGCCGCTGTACTCGTCCGACGGCGAGCTGGTCGGGATGCTCTCGGTCGACCTGCCCGAGGACCATCGCCGTCCGGGGCCGATCCACCGGGAGCTGCTGGAGATCTTCGCGACCCAGGCCGGGCTGGCGATCGACAAGGCCCGGTTGACCGACCAACTGCTCGCCGAGAAGACCCGCCTGGAGGCGAGCGAGGCGACGTTCCGGCTGGTCTTCGAGGGCGCCGGCAACGGGATGGCGACGATCGCGTTCGACGGGCCGGACCTGGGCCGGATCCTGACCGTGAACGACGCCTTCTGCCGGATCACCGGGTACTCCGCGGATCAGCTGCTCGGGACCCGTCTGGTGAGCTTCCTCCGCGACGAGGAGCCCGAGCAGACCCGGCACGATCTCGAGGCGCTTGCTGAAGGCAACGGAACGTACCGGTTCGAGCGGGTCTTCACGCAGCCGAGCGGCAACGCGATCTGGCTCGGCGGTAC
>DASSDE010000958.1:0-4932 GCA_035697365.1 Kribbella sp.
CGGTGTCGCCGGTGAGGTCGTCGAGCGATCCCTTCTTCACCTTGCCCTGGTAGATCGGGCCGCTCAGACCGAGTACGGGCCAGGCGTCGCTGGTGTGCGACTTGTCGTACGGCTGCTCGATCCAGCCCTTGCTGCGGACCAGTTCCGAGACCGCCGTGACGCCGGGCATCGAGCGCGCCGCCTCGGTGAGGGACGCCGGGACACCGCCCGCGGTGGACGTGATCACCACGTTGCCGGCCAGGTTCTGGGTGAACGCCTCGACGGCCGCCTGCTGCTGCGTGCTCTGCGAGTAGATGTTGCCGATGGCAATCGCTGTGGCGATGGTGATCGGGACCAGGATCGCGCCGAACTGGACCGCGCGGACCCGGAGGTTGATCACCGCGAGCGTGCCGGCGGTCCCGCGCTTCTCGACCAGCCGCGTGATGCGGGGGATCAGGGCGCGCTGGATCACCAGCGGGGCGAGGATCGCGACCGCGATCGATCCGGTCAGACCGGCCGGCCCGCCGATCGCTGCTGCGTTGGCCGGACCCATGAACGGCGTGGAGAGTGCGATCGCGACCGTCGCGCCGGCGAACACCAGGCCGATGAGGATCCGGATCCGGCTCAGCGCGACCTTCGGTACGGCGGCCTCGGCAAGCGCCTGGATCGGGCGGATCCGGGCCGCGCGGCCGGCGGCGAAACCGACGGTGATCCGCAGTACGGCGAAGGTCAGAACGGCTGCGCCGGCGAACGGCAACGGGCCCTGGTCGAAGCGGAGTTGGGGCGGCACGATCCCGCCGTCGGCGAGCAGCCCGAAGATCCAGGTACCGGCGAACCGGCCGCAGAGCAGACCGAGGACGAGACCGAGAACGCCGACCACCATCGTCTCCGCGATGACCATCTTGCCGACCTGGCGTGGGGTCGCGCCGCTGGCCCGGAGGAGGGCGAGCTCGCGGCGGCGCTGGCGGACCGAGAGGCCGATCGTGGCCGAGACCACGAGCGCCATCACCACGGCCACCATCCCACCGAAGACGCCGGACATGATGATCAGCGGGAGGCTGGTGGCGATTCCGGAGAACTCCGCGACACCACGCTCGTCGCCGGTGTAGGCCTTGATACCGGTCGGCAGGTCGAGACGCTTCGCGAGGTCGCGCACCGGCGTACCGTTCGTCGGGAAGACGCCGATCGCGTCCACGCCGGTGGGGACGTCCGCAGCGGCGAAGAAGATCGGCGGTACGTCGACGTGGTGCTGGGCGGTCGCGAGACCGGCGAGGGTGAACGTCCGCGGCTCACCGCCGACGGCGACGCTCACGCGGTCGCCGGGCTTGGCGCCTCCGGCGAGCCGCTGATCGAGCACGACCTCGCCGGTACGGGGCGCGCGGCCGGCTGTCAGGGTGTAAGGGGTGAGCGGCGCAGACGTCCAAGCGTGACCGGCCAGCACGCCGCCGCTGGCACCTCCCGAGTCCGCTGAGCCTCCGGCGCTGCCGTGAGTCGGCGTGACCATGGCGGGGAAGGAGCGGTCGGGGACGGCTTTGGCTACGCCTGGGGTGGTGGTGAGTTTGGTGATCAGGCTGGGGTCGACGCGGTGGCGTTCGGGGAAGGCGGCGGAGCCGCTGCCGTTGGGTGGGTGGTACGCCGGGTCGCCGGTGACCACGATCGGGGCCGCGGAGAGTCGTTGGGGTGGAGCGTTCAGGCGCAGCCCGGTCTCGAGCAGACCGCCGGCGGCGCTCAGCAGGGCCCCGCCGAGCAGGACCGCGACGAAGATCGCGAGGAACGCGGCGGTCCGGTATCGCAGGGTGGTGGCGGCGAGGCGCAACATGAGTCAGATCCCTCTCGGGGCGAGCCGGCCGGCGCTCAGGTGAGCGAGTTCTGCGGCGACGGTGTCGGCGGTGGGGTGGGTGGCTTCGGAGACGATCCGGCCGTCGACGAGGAAGACGACGCGATCGGCGTACGACGCGGCGACCGGATCATGCGTGACCATCACGATGGTCTGACCGAGTTGGCGGGACTGGTCGCGGAGCAGCGTGAGGACCTCGAGGGCGGTGGTCGTGTCCAGAGCGCCGGTCGGTTCGTCGGCGAACGTGATCGCGGTGCGGCCGGCAAGCGCGCGGGCGATCGCCACCCGCTGTTGCTGACCGCCGGACAGTTCGCTCGGCCGGTGCTTGATGCGCTCGCCGAGACCGACGCGGCCGATCACCTCGGTCACCCAGGCGTCGTCCGGCTGCTTCCCGGCGAGCGTCATCGGGAGTACGACGTTCTGCCGGACCGTCAGCGCGGGCATCAGGTTGAACGACTGGAAGACGAAGGCGACGTGCTCGCGGCGGAGCTCGGTCAGCGCGGTCTCGTCGAGCCCGCGCAGGGATCGGCCGGTCAGCTGGACCTCGCCGGAGGTCGGGGTGTCGAGCCCGGCCGCGCAATGCAGCAGCGTGCTCTTGCCCGACCCGGACGGCCCCATCACTGCGGTGAAGGTGCCGGCCTCGAAGCCGTAGGTGACACCGGCCAGCGCGTCGACCGCGCCAGGCCCGGTGCCGTACACCTTACGGACGTCGGTGAGCTGGACCGGCGTGTTCATGCGGCGACCAGAACGTCGCTCTTGCGGTGGTACGACTCGTTCGTCCACCACAGGATCGCGACGATCGCGCCGAGACCGAGGTCCGACCAGAGCCACCACGGGCCGTCGAAGTGGCCGAAGACCGCTAGGGCCAGCCAGACGACGAACTGGACGACGCAGGCGACCAGCCAGACACCGGTGAAGGCGCTCAGGGCGACCGTCAGTCCCCGCGGCGGTGCTGCGTTCGGGACACCGGACAGGGCGGTGCGGAGCTCGCCGCGGGTCCGGGCCGCGAGGACCTGCAGCTGGCGGTCGGACGCCTGGGACGGGGCGAGCGCTGCCTGCCGTACGGCGCTGTCGAGCTTGGCGATCGCAGCGGACCGGTCGGCGTCGGTGAGCTGGAGCTGGTCGGGGGTCAGGAGCGGTGCGAGCAGCGTGTGCATGATCGTCTTCTTTCGGGGAGATCCGGGTCCTGCTGACACCAAAAAGCGTAGGGGTTGAACAGTTTCTCCCGCGCGGTGTCCAGGACCCGTTTCGGA
Organism: Kribbella sp.; assembly: GCA_035697365.1. GTDB lineage: Bacteria > Actinomycetota > Actinomycetes > Propionibacteriales > Kribbellaceae > Kribbella. Next base: position 3,070 of record DASSDE010000958.1, read on the forward strand.
GGTGGTGCTAGCACCCCTCTTCGGGTCGTTCGGTCCGATTCACGCCCGGCGTAGGTCAGGATGGGAGCCATGACCGAGGACCGCGGAGACCTGCCGCCGGGGCTCGCCCTGTCGTGGGGCGTGCTGCCGGTGCAGCGCCGCGGGCCGAAGCCGGCGCTGACGGTCGAGCAGATCGTGGCCACCGGCATCCAGTTCGGCGACCGGTACGGGTTCGAGGCGATCTCGCTGCAGCGGATCGCGGCGCATCTCGGCGTCACCACGAACGCCATGTACCGCTACGTACGGTCCAAGGAAGAGCTGATCGTGCTTGTCCACGACAAGGCGATGGGTGCGCCGCCCGAGCTACCGGCGGGCTGGCGCGCGGCCGCGATCGCGTGGGTCGACGCACAGGTCAAGCAGTACGCCGAACGCCCGTGGATGCTCGACGTGCCGATCCGGGGCGCGCCTGTCACGCCGCATGTGCTGCGGTGGGCCGAGGTGATGCTCGCGGCGCTCGCGGAGACCGGGCTGAGCCAGCACGACAGCCTCGGCTGCCTGGTACTGCTCGACGGGTACACGCGCAACTACGCCGACCTCGCGCGGCAGCTCGAACGCAGCGACAACACCCCGGTCCAGGCCGAGCAGGTCGGCCGTTTCCTCGTCCCGCGCCTGGTCGAGGGCGGCTACCCGACCCTCGCCTCGCTCTACCTCAACGCCGAGTACGAGGACGAGCTCGACGACGACCTCGAGTTCGGCCTCGCCCGAATCCTCGACGGCATCGAAGCCCTGATCGCCAAGCTGCCTTAGCTGCGATGGTTCGCGCCATGCCTGCGCTGGGCGCTACTTCGGAAAAAAGTTTGCAGGTGATGGCAGAAAAGTTCCGGAAAGACGCCACGCGAGATGGGGCGACGGTCTGGATCTCACACCCCGGGGAGGGCGATCCGCACCGGGCCGTGGGTGCGGGCCTCGACCCAGCGCAGGTGAAAGTCGCTGCCGGGGGCAACTTCGGCGCGGCCGGCCGGCTCGGTGCGGAGGTTGACCGGCGCCGTGAGCGTGGTCGCGGGTTCTTGCTGCGGTACGCCGTTCGCGCGGACGTCAGCGATCAGGTCGGCGAGCGCCTGGGCGGCCGGTTTGCGCTGGTGATCGACGGTGACCAGGCCGAGGTCGTACTCGCGGTCCGGGAAGTCGAGCAGCCGGCGGTCGATGTCGTGCGACGACCACCAGGTCACGCCGTGCAGGGCCGGGTTCGTCAGTACGGTGCCGACCGTACGGCGGGTGAACTCGGCCTGCAGATCGACGGGGACGTCCGGCCCGGGGACGCCGATCTCCTGCAGCCAGACGGGTCGCGCCGGGTCGAGGGAGGTCGCCTTCGCGAGCTCGATCAGGTAGTCGGCGTGCGTGAGCGTCGCCGGGCCCAGCGGACCGTCCACTCGTGAGACCCCGTTGAAAACCCACGAGTGGACAGTGGTCAGCTCACCCAGATCCACGGCATCAACGGGGTGGAACGGGTGGTCGGCCTGGTACCAGGCGTCGTCGAAGACCGAGTGCAGGGCGAGGACGTCGGGCGCGGCCTTCTTCAGCGTGGTCAGCAGATCCTGCGCCCAGGCGGTCGACGCCTCCGGCGTGGTCGGGCTGTCCGGCCAGAGGTTGTTGACCTCGTTGCCGAGCGTGATCGCGAAGACGTTCGGCTTGGTCGCGACCGCGCGCGCCACGGTGTCGACGTACGTCGTGAGGCCGTGGCGGACCGTCGGGTCCTCGAAGAGGCTCGCTCGGTGCCAGGTCAGCACCCACGACGGCAGGAAGTCGAAGCTGGACAGGTGTCCCTGCAGCAGATCGACCGCGACCGTCAGGCCGTGCTCGGCGGCGGCGTCGATCGTGTCCAGC
>DASSDE010000959.1:0-5522 GCA_035697365.1 Kribbella sp.
CCACCGACATTTTCGGCCGAGGCGGTCGGATAGGCTAGGATCGTCCGGCGTTCGGACGCAGAAGCCCTGGTAATCCAACCGGCAGAGATGATGGTCTCAAACACCATACAGTGTGGGTTCGAGTCCCACCCAGGGCACAGAAACTGTCGGCGCCGAGCGGCCCTTCGGGCCTGGCGGGACAGGCCTGCCCGTGCGGTTCAGCTTCGCGACGGCGTTCGGGCCGCCTGTAGCTAGGCTGCGTCGCGCGGCTGCTTCGATGCGGTCGAGGGTCGTTGATGGCCGCGAGCAGTTCTGCCCGGCCGGCCCGGTCCAGTCCGTACGCATCGGCGACGAGTCGTAGCCTCGCCGGCCGATCGGCGGGCCGCCAGCCGATCCGCTCCTGGTCGAAGTCGTCCTCGATCGGTACGCAGAGGCGGGCGAGCTGCGCAAGGTCGTAGATCGCCCGACCGGGAGCAGCAAACTCGAAGTCGAGCAGCGCAACGGCGACTCCGTCGCGGAAGACGACGTTCGAGAGCTCCACGTCGTTGTGGCACACCAGCGTCCCGCCTGCAGGGTCAGCCAGGCCGTGGTTCCAGCTCCGGCCCTGAGCGTCGAACTCAAGAGAGGCGTCGTGCAGCCCGCGCAGGAGCCGGGCGACAGAAGCCAACGCGCTATCGGACTGGCTCCACTCCGGATACGGCGGCACCGGCACCTCGCCCTCGATGAACACGAGGCGCTCGCGTCCGTCTTCGTCGATGCCGACCGGCGTCGGAGCACCCTCGAACCCGGCGTCCCTCACCGCGTGCAGGAAAGCATGGATCGATCCCGAGTACGGGCTCGAAGGACGAAGCACGTGCGGACCGACGCGGACAACCCGGCCCGCGTTGGCGATCCCGCCGTCAAGCTGCTGCTCCGAGTTGGGTTGGGGAGTATTTCTTCCCGATTCGGGTGCCAAATCCTCCCCAACCTTGGCCGGGCTGCGGTGTGGGGCCCCAGTTGTGCGGCCTGGGGGGGTTGTATGGGTGAGGCGGTCGGTCTGGTGACCGACCGCCTCGTTCACAACGCTCGAGAGCTTGTTACGGGTTGGGGCTTCGGTAGGCGGGGGCGATGCCTTCGATGGCGTCGCCCATGCGGTGGACCCGGAGGGCGTTGGTGGAGCCCGGGATGCTGGGCGGGGAGCCGGCGACGATGACGACCAGGTCGCCCTTCTGGACGATGCCGAGCTCGAGGAGTCGCTGGTCGACCTGGCGGACCATCTCGTCGGTGTGTTCGACCGTCGGGACGATGTGCGTGGAGATGCCCCACACGACGCTCAGCCAGGAGCTGACCGACGGCACCGGGGTGAACGCGAGCAGCGGCACCTCGGTGCGGTAGCGAGCCAGCCGCAGCGCGGTGTCACCGGACTGCGTGAACGCGATCAGGTACTTCGCGTCCAGCCGCTCGGCCACATCCGCGGCCGCGCGGGCGATCACGCCGCCCTTCGTCTTCGGCTCCCACTCGATCTCCTGAACGCGGCTGAGGCCATGGTCCTCGGTCGACTCCACGATCCGGGCCATCGTCTTGACGGTCTCGATCGGGAACCGGCCGACGCTCGTCTCGCCGGACAGCATCACCGCGTCGGCACCGTCGAGGACGGCGTTCGCGACGTCGGAGGCCTCCGCGCGGGTCGGCCGCGGCGCGGAGATCATCGACTCCAGCATCTGGGTGGCGACGATCACCGGCTTCGCGTTCAGCCGGGCCTGGTCGATGATCAGCTTCTGGACCAGCGGGACCTCCTCGAGCGGGAGCTCCACGCCGAGGTCGCCGCGGGCCACCATGAACCCGTCGAAGGCCTCGATGATCTCGTCCAGGTTGGCGACCGCCTGCGGCTTCTCGATCTTCGCGACGACCGGGAGCCGCAGCCCCTCCTCGTCCATGATCTTGTGCACCAGCTGGATGTCCGAGGCGTCCCGGACGAACGAGAGCGCGATCATGTCGGCCGGCAGGTGCAGCGCCCACCGCAGGTCCTCGGCGTCCTTCTCGGACATCGCCGGCACGCTGACCGCGACGCCCGGCAGGTTGATGCCCTTGTGGTTCGAGACCGGCCCGCCGACGGTGACCCGGCAGATCACGTCGGTGTCGGTGACCTCCTCGGCGACCAGGGCGATCCGGCCGTCGTCGATCAGCAGCTGGTCGCCCGGGCTCACGTCACCCGCCAGCCCGTCGTACGTCGTTCCGCAGATGGTCTGGTCACCCGGCACCTCCCGGGTGGTGATCGTGAAGCGCTCGCCGTAGGTCAGCGTGGCCTTGCCCTCGGCGAACTCGGCCAGCCGGATCTTCGGGCCCTGGAGGTCCACAAGGATGCCGACGTTGTTCCCGGTCTCCGCCGCGGCCGTTCTGATCCGCTGGTAGATGCGCTCGTGCTCGGCATGGGCGCCGTGACTCAGATTGAGCCTTGCGACATCCATACCGGCTTGGACGAGTTCCGTGATGCGCTCCGGGGCGGCCGTAGCCGGGCCGAGCGTACAAACGATCTTTGCGCGACGCACGTCACAAAACCCTACTCCTGCAAACCACTGGGCCTGCTGGTCCGCCCCCGTTACCGGCCAGTCAACAGTTGTCGGCAACCGCCGACAGCGGCTGAATCGTCAAGAACCCAAGGGGGTGTAGGCCCCGACGACGACATCGCCGCTGGGTTGTGCGGTGACACTCTGCAGACCCACCGGCAGCCCTTCCTGGTACGTGACCAGGGTGACTTCGCCCGGCTTCCGGAGGGTGTAGCCCAGCGCGAACGCGTAAGCCGCTCCCCCGGTCGTCCCGTTCGTGTACGTCGTGACCGCGCGATCGTCGACGACCCGGTGCTCCGGCCCGACCTGGCGGTGCAGATGCCCGGACAGCAGCAGGGTCGCGCAGCCGCGGGCCGCCGTGTCGGCGAACGACGACGGATCGTGCACGACCATCGTCGAGATCCGCTTGTCGTCGGGCTGGTCGCAGGCGACGTCGGCGAGCCGCTGCGACTGGTGCTCGATCGTCTCATCACCTGGACTGTCCGCGCTGCCGAGCCCGGTCTTGGTCGGGTCGCTGTCGCCGAGGAACCGGATCCCCTCGACCTCGACCGGTTTGCTGTCCAGCACCGTGAACCCGGCCTTGCGCATGAACTCCTCGACGTGCCCGCCGGCGTCGTGGTTGCCGGCCACCGCGACCACCTTGAAGCCCTTGAAGTGCTGTCGCAGCGAGTTGATGCTGAACGCCTCCCAGGGCTGACCCGACGAGGTGTCGTCACCGGCGTCGATCAGCAGCTTGGCGCCGCCTGCCTTGGCCACCGCGGACGCGAAGCCGTCGATGCCGATGTTGTCGTGCCGGTCCGACACCAGCAGCGCGACCTTCTCCTTCTCGCTCGGCTGGTGGATCTGCGGCGCGACGTCGGCAACCCGGTCCTTGAGCCGCCCGTACAGCTCGGTGGACTTGCGGTACGTCTCGACCAGCGTCCGGATCACACCGACCCCGCCGGTGGTGGAGAACCCGGACGCGACCTCGACCGTCTTCAGCCGGTCGTCGAAGCCGAGCTCGGGCAGCAGCTTGAACAGCGGCTGCCACTGTGTCGGCGGTACGTCGGCCTGCCGCATCCGCCCCGGGCCGTAGATCGAGGCGATCGTGATCAGCATCGCGACCAGGACGACGATCGCCCGGTGCTCCACGCGTCGCTCGTGCCGGTGGACCAGATGCCACAGCTCGCGCCGCCGCCGGACGCCGATCGCTCTCCACAGGGTCGCGACCACCACGACGACGAGCAGCCCCGACCCGGCGCCGGCGACCGCGTTGTCGACCGCCATCTGCTGGATGACCTGCTGGATCCGCCCGATCTCACCGTCGGGCTGGGAGGCGATCAGGGTGTCGCGGGTGAGCAGCTCGGTGAGGTTGCCGGCGTCGGTCTCCTGGACGTCGATGTTGACGCCGATCCCGCCCGGCGTGCCGGTCGGGATCCGCAGCCGCGGCAGCACCGCGCCGAGATCCAGAGTCGCGTGCCCGTCGAACGTCGGCGACACGGTCGCCGCGTGTGCGCCGATCGTGACCCGCTCGGAGTCGTTCAGGAACCCGAGCAGCCCGACCACGACCGAGGTCGCCACGAAGAGCACGCTCAACGCGGCCCAGGGCGCAATCGCCCGGACCCGAGCCTTCGTCACCAACCGCGCTGCCACGCTTCCAACCTATCGACCCGGGCCACCTTGGGCACCGACCAACCGTCGCGAGGCGCGAATTTCGGTCGTCGGGTGCCCAAGGAGCCGCGGTCAGACCGCCAGCGGACGGGCGGTGGGTGGGATCGGGGTCGGGAGGGTGGAGGAGCCCGTGAGATGGGCGTCGACGCCGCCCGCGCACGACCGGCCCTCGGCGATCGCCCAGACGATCAGCGACTGCCCACGGCCGGCGTCGCCGCACGCGAAGACGCCTTCGACCGAGGTCTGGTACTGCTTGTCCCGCTTGACGTTGCCGCGCTCGTCGAGCTCGACGCCCAGCTGCTCAAGGAAGCCCTCCCGCTCCGGACCGAGGAAGCCCATCGCGAGCAGCACCAGCTGTGCCGGTATGGTCCGCTCCGAGCCCTCGACCGGGGTGAACTTCCCGTCCTTGAACTCGACCTCGACCAGGTTCAGCCCGGAGACGTTGCCGTCGGCATCGGCCTCGAAGTTCACCGTGGAAACCGCGTACACCCGGTCGCCGCCCTCCTCGTGGGCGGAGGCAACCCGGTAGATCATCGGGTACGTCGGCCAGGGCTGGTGCCCCGGGCGCTCGTCGGCCGGCCGCGGCATGATCTCCAGCTGGGTCACCGAACGCGCACCCTGCCGATGCGCCGTGCCGAGGCAGTCGGCCCCGGTGTCGCCGCCGCCGATGATCACCACGTCCTTGCCAGTGGCAACGATCTGGTCCTCGACGGTCTGACCGAGGCAGGCCCGGTTGGACTGCGGCAGGTACTCCATCGCCTGGTGGATGCCGCCGTACTCACGGCCCGGCACCGGCAGGTCCCGGGCAGCGGTGGAGCCGGTCGCGATCACCACTGCGTCGTAGCGCTGCTTGAGCTGCGTACCGGTGACGTCGACGCCGACGTTGACGCCGGAACGGAAGACCGTGCCCTCCTCCTTCATCTGCTGGATCCGGCGGTCGACCTGTTCCTTCTCCATCTTGAACTCGGGGATGCCGTACCGCAGCAGGCCGCCGGGCTTGTCGGCCCGCTCGTACACCGCGACGGTGTGCCCGGCGCGGGTCAACTGCTGGGCGGCGGCCAGGCCGGCCGGGCCGGAGCCGACGACCGCGATCGTCTTGCCGGTCAGCCACTCGGGCGGCTGCGGCTTGACGTCACCGGTCTCCCAGGCCTTGTCGATGATCGCGACCTCGACGTTCTTGATCGTCACCGGGTCCTGGTTGATGCCCAGTACGCAGGCGGTCTCGCAGGGCGCCGGGCAGAGCCGCCCGGTGAACTCCGGGAAGTTGTTGGTCGCGTGCAGCCGCTCGATCGCACTCGACCAGTCGTCGCGCCAGACCAGGTCGTTCCACTCCGGGATCAGGTTGCC
>DASSDE010000960.1:0-6308 GCA_035697365.1 Kribbella sp.
GCGTCTCGTGGTCGTCCCACTGCGCGATCAGCGGTACGTCGGCGTACAGGTTGCGGACGTTCTCGTCCAGCAGGTTGTACTTGTACCGGCCGCGGTACTCGGCCAGCGTCTCCGCGACCTTCGAGACCTCCTCGGTCACCACGTTCTTCCAGACGGTGCCGTCGGCAACCTTCAGCTCGGCCTCGATCGGGCCGTCGGCGTAGATGTTGTCGCCGGAGTGCAGGAAGAAGTCCGGCCGGGTCTCGTGCATGGCCCGGTACGCGATCATGCCGCCCAGCTCCGGGTTGATCCCGTAGCCCTGCCCCGCGGTGTCGCCGGTGAACACGAACGACACACCCCGGCTGCGCCCCGGAGTGGTGAACGACCCGTCGAGGGTCTGCCCGATCCGGCCGTACGCGTCCTCGAAACCGAGCCGGTAGTCGTAGCGCTGACCCGGGCGCAGACCGCGCAGCGGCATCCGGGCGGTGAAGTCGTCGCCGGCGTCGGTCTTCGGGCCGCGCAGCGAGATCGCCCGGTCGAAGCGGCCGTGGCCGTTCAGCTGGACGACCAGGCGGCCCGGTCGGTCGGCGCGCGACCAGACCACCGCCGAGTTCAGCGTCACGTCGGCGCTCGCGACGCCTGACGGCAGCGCGGCGCGGTCCCGGCGGACGAGATTCGGTGCGGCGGTCGCAGTCACGCTTGGAACGGCCAGGGATGCGCCGGCGACGGTGGATGCGGCCAGGAGTTGGCGGCGACTCAGTTTCATGTCCCGAAGGTGCGCCTCGCTGGTGACAGTCACATGAAAGCCGGGCGAACTGAGCGCCAAATCCCGGGCACGCGGGACAATGGGAACTCGGTCAGGTCGAAAGGGAACGCTGGGGATGAGACGGGAACATCGCATCGCGCAGGTCTTCATCGATTTGGCGGACACGCTGGTGGCGGATTTCGACCTCGTTGACTTCCTCCGGACGCTGGCCGAGGCATCTGTCGAACTGCTGGACGTGCATGCGGCGGGACTGATGCTGGCCGACGAGGACGGCATCCTCCACGTGATGGCGTCCTCGGACGATCAGGTCGAACTGCTGGAGCTGTTCGAAGTGCAGCAGAACGAGGGGCCGTGCCCTGAATGCTTCCGGTCCGGCCAGCCGGTGGTCAATACCGACCTGCGTCGCTGGCCCGAATTCGCAGCGGCGGCGGCCGCCGGTGGCTACGCGTCTGCGCACGCGCTTCCGCTCCGGCTGCGCGGGCAGGTGATCGGTGCCCTCAACCTGTTCCGGACCGGGATCCAGCCACTCAGTGACGAGGACGTCACTCTGGGCCAGGCGCTGGCGGACATCGCAACGATCGGTTTGCTGCACCAACGGAAGGCGCGCGGGCAGCAGGTTCTCACCGAGCAACTGCAGGGCGCGCTGGACAGCAGGGTTCGGATCGAGCAGGCCAAGGGGATGCTGGCCGAGCGCGTTGGCCTCAGCCCGGCGGAGGCGTTCATCGCGATGCGCACGTACGCGCGGGGCAACGGACGGCGCCTCGCCGACGTTGCCGACGGCGTACTCGACGGCTCGCTCGCTACCTCGGCGCTGGTGGCGCACTAGCACCTTGTGTACGGCGTGCCGGCGTGGTTCTGTTGAAGGCATCAGCCACTGATTTCGTGGCGCTGCCCCGGACCTGGTAGCGCATCGACAGATGCACTACGGACGGGGCGTTTCTGATGTCATCGCTAGTCGCCGAAGACCACGACCCGCTGCGGTCACAGCAGCGCTACACGAATCTGTACACCGATCTGCTCCGGACGGTCCGCGAGCTCGGCCTGCTCAAGCGGCGCCGGGCGTACTACTTCACCCGGATCGGCCTGGTGCTGGCCTCGTTCGCGGGAGTCTGGGTCGGCGTCGGCCTGCTCGGCAACTCCTGGTTCCAGCTGTTGATGGCCGGTGCTCTGGCGCTCGTACTGACGCAGGTCGCCTTCCTGAGCCACGACAGTGCGCATCGGCAGATCTTCGACTCCGCGTCCTGGAACGACTGGACCGCCCGCTTGCTGGCCGGCGGTCTGGTCGGAATGAGCTCGAGCTGGTGGCGGTCGAAGCACAGCCGGCACCACGGTGCGCCGAACCAGCTGCAGAAGGATCCGGACATCGCGATCGGAGTCATCGCCTTCACGCCCGATCACGTCGGCCGGCGGACCGGCTTCCAAGCCTGGCTGACGCGTCGGCAAGGCTGGCTCTTCTTCCCCCTGCTGACCCTGGAGGGCCTGAGTCTCTACGTGTCGAGCTTGCAGCACTTGCTCCGCCGAGGGACAAGCCGGGTGGAACGTATCGAGGCCGCCATCGTGCTGAGCCGCATCGGCGGGTATCTGGCGCTGCTGTTCATCCTGCTGCCGATCGGGAAGGCCGGAGCCTTCCTCGGGTTGCAACTGGCCGTGTTCGGCATCTGCCTCGGCGGTTCGTTCGCACCGAACCACAAGGGCATGCCACTCGTGCCGGCGACCATGAAGCTGGATTTCCTGCGGCGCCAGGTGCTGATGTCGCGCAACGTCCGCGGCGGCGTACTGACCGATTTCGCGATGGGCGGCCTGAACTACCAGATCGAGCACCACCTCTTCCCGAGCATGCCCAGGCCGACACTGCGCCGGGTGCAGCCGATCGTGCGCGAGTACTGCGAGTTGCACGGGGTGAAGTACACCGAGGTCGGCCTGTTCACGTCGTACCGGATCGTCGTCGACTACCTGAACAACGTGGGGCTGCAGGCCCGCGACCCGTTCGACTGCCCACTCGCCGCTGAACTGAGGTCCGCCGGCGCGCGGAGTCTCGCCTGAGCCAGGACGCGCCGGAACAAACGCTGATCTACGCTGGCGGTCATGTGGTGGGGTCTGGCAGGCGCGCTGGCGGCGGCTGTCGCGTACGGCCTGGCATCGATCCTGCAGGCCTCGGCCGCCGCAGGTGCCGCCGACGCGAGCGCGCACGACGTCGTCATCAAGCCACGCTTCGTGCTCGGCATGGGGCTGGACGTGGTTGGGTTCTGTCTGCAGGTTGCGGCGCTCCAGGTGCTGCCACTGTTCGTCGTGCAGTCCGCGCTTGCAGCCAGCCTGGCCGTCACCGCAGTAGCCGCACGCACCCTCGGCGTCCGGCTCGGCCGGCGTGAATGGACTGCGGTCGGCGTTGTCTGCCTCGGACTGGCTCTGCTGGGCGTGTCGGCCGGCAGCGAGGGCAACCCGGCCGTCGGGCACGGCTTCCGATGGGCGCTGGGCGGTGCCGTCGCAGTGCTCGGCCTCGCAAGGGTGTTCATCCCGCTGATGCCGAAGAGGCTGCACGGTCCGCTGCTCGGCCTGATCGCAGGACTCGGCTTCGGCGTGGTTGCCGTCTCAGGCCGGATCATCCCGAGTCTGCGGCCCGCGGATCTGGTCACCGAGCCGGCCACCTACACCGCGATCGCCGGCGGCGCACTCGCGATGCTCTGCTACGCCGCCGCTCTGCAGCGCGGCGGCGTCACGACCGCCACCGCCATGCTCGTCGTCGGTGAGACCGTCTTTCCCGCGCTGGTCGGGCTTCTCCTGCTGGGCGATCATGCGCGGCAGGGCTACACCGCGCCGGCGGTCGCCGGGTTCGTCCTCGCGGTCCTGGCCGCCGTGGCACTCGCCCGGTTCGGCGAGCCGGCGCAGGCGGTCAGCGTGCCGGCGGAATCTCCCCCGAGCCGCGAATCGTCAGCTTGACCGGAACCCGCACCGTCCGGCCGGGGCGGTGCGGCTCCGGGAGGCGTTCGGTCATCAGCTGGATCGCCGTCCGGGCCATCACGTCGGCGGACTGGGCGACCGCGGTCAGCCCGGGGCTGAGCAGGTCGCCGAGCTGGAGGTCGTCGAAGGACACCAGCGCCACCTGATCGCGGCGGCCGGCGAGGCCGCGCAGCACCTCGGCGGTGGTCATGTTGTTCGCCGAGAGCAGCGCGGTGGCCGGCTCGGCGCGGTCGAGGACCGCCGACAGCGTGATGCCGATGCCCTCGGTGGTCGGCTCGGACAGGTGCACCAGGTCCTCGTCGACGTCGATCCGGTGCCGGGCCATCGCCGCCCGGTACGCAACCACGCGCTCCCGGGCGGTGAAGATTCGCTCGTCGTCACCGAGGTACGCGATTCGGTGATGGCCCTGCCGGACCAGGTGGTCGATCGCCTGGTCGATGCCGCCGGCGTTGTCCGCGAGCACGGCGTCCGCTTCGATCCCGTGCGCCGGCCGGTCGATCGTGACGACCGCCATCCCGGCGTCCACGTGCGGAGCGAGGTAGTCCTGGGTCTCCCCGATCGGCGCCATGATCAGCGCATCGGGGCGGCGGGCAACGAACTCCAGGCAGACGTCCTTCTCCCGCTCCGGGTCCTCGTCGGTCAGCCCGATCATCACCACCGAACCGGACGACCGGGCCCACAGCTCGACGGCCCGGCCCAGCGACGCGAAGAACGGGTCACCGATGTCACGGATCACCACCGCGATCGTCCCGGTCTTGCCGCGGCGCAGCATCCGGGCCGACTCGTTCGGGGTGTAGTTCAGGTCCTTGATCGCCGCCTGGACCTTGGCGGTCAGCTCTGGGCTGACGTTCGGTTCCTCGTTCACCACCCGGGACACGGTCTTCAGTGCGACCCCGGCCCGGGCGGCGACCTCCTTCATCGTGGGCCGGCGCTGCCCCGTCCCGTTCACCCCGCTGACGCTCATCGCCGGCCCACCCTTCGTCTCGTCGCGCCGAGGGTACTAGCTTTCGACGACCACGGGAATGATCATCGGGCGGCGGCGGTGGGTGTCGCTGACCCACTTGCCGACCACCCGGCGGATCACCTGCTGCAACTGGTACATGTCGTCGACGCCGCCGCCGATGGCCTTCTCGATCTCGGCCTCGATCCGCGGCTTCAGGTCGTCGAAGACCGTGTCGTCCTCGGCGAACCCCCGGGCCTGGATCTCCGGGCCGGCGGTCAGCTTGCCGGTCACCGAGTCCATCACCGCGATCACCGAGATGAAGCCCTCGTCGCCGAGGATCCGGCGGTCCTTGAGCGAGGTCTCGGTGATGTCACCGACCGTGGAGCCGTCCACGAAGACGTACCCGCAATCGACCTTGCCGGCCACGACGGCCTTCTTGTCGATCAGGTCGACCACCACGCCGTCCTCGACGACGACCACGTTCTGCCGCGGTACGCCGGTCTGGACCGCGAGGTCCGCGTTCGCGTGCAGGTGCCGGATCTCGCCGTGCACCGGCATCACGTTGCGCGGCTTCACGATGTTGTAGCAGTACAGCAGCTCGCCCGCACTCGCGTGCCCGGAGACGTGCACCAGCGCGTTGCCCTTGTGGATGACGTTCGCGCCGTGCCGGATCAGGCCGTTGATCACCCGGTAGACCGAGTTCTCGTTGCCGGGGATGAGCGAGGACGCCAGTACAACGGTGTCGCCCGGCTGCAGGTGGACGACGTTGTGGTCGTTCGCCGCGATCCGGGACAGCGCCGACATCGGCTCGCCCTGCGAACCGGTCGACACCAGCACCACCTGCTCCGGCGGATAGTTGTCGAGGTCGCGCATGTCGATCAGCGTGTCGCCGGGCACGTTCAGGAAGCCGAGGTCGCGGGCGACGCCCATGTTGCGGACCATCGAGCGGCCGACGTACGCGACCTTGCGCCGGTGCTTCACGGCGGCGTCCATCACCTGCTGGACGCGGTGCACGTGCGAGGCGAAGCAGGCGACGATGATGCGCTGGTTCCTCGCCTTGGTGAAGACCCGGTCCAGCACCGGCGCGATGTCGCGCTCGTGGGTGGTGAAGCCGGGGACCTCGGAGTTCGTGGAGTCGACCATGAACAGGTCGACGCCCTCCTCGCCGAGCCGCGCGAACGCGCGCAGGTCGGTGATCCGGTTGTCCAGCGGCAGCTGGTCCATCTTGAAGTCACCGGTGTGCAGGACGATCCCGGCCGGGGTCTTGATCGCGACCGCGAGCGCGTCCGGGATCGAGTGGTTCACCGCGATGAACTCGCAGACGAACGGGCCGATCTGCAGCTTCTCGCCCTCGACCACGGTCTGCTGCGGCACGTTGCGGTGCCGGTGCTCCTTCAGCTTGCCCTCGAGCAGCGCGAGCGTGAGCTGCGATCCCACCACGGGAATGTCGCCCCGCTCACGCAGCAGGTAGGGCAACCCGCCGATGTGGTCCTCGTGGCCGTGCGTCAGGACGACCGCGACGACGTCGTCGAGACGGTCCCGGATCGGCTCGAAGTCCGGCAGGATCAGGTCCACACCGGGCTGGTTCTCGTCCGGGAACAGTACGCCGCAGTCGACGATCAGCAGCTTGCCGTCGTACTCGAACACGGTCATATTGCGGCC
>DASSDE010000961.1:0-8949 GCA_035697365.1 Kribbella sp.
ATGGACGAGTACTTCGAAGGCTTCGGCGGGGTCCGGGACTACCTGCGGTCGATCGTGATCGACGCCGGCAAGACCGGGTACACCGAGACCATCCTGGGCCGCCGGCGGTACCTGCCGGACCTGACCAGCGACAACCGGCAACGCCGGGAGATGGCCGAGCGGATGGCGCTGAACGCGCCGATCCAGGGGTCGGCGGCGGACGTGATCAAGATGGCGATGCTGAAGGTCGAGCGGTCCCTGCGCGAGTCCGGCCTGAAGTCCCGGATGCTGCTTCAGGTCCACGACGAACTGGTCTTCGAGATCGCCCCCGGCGAGCGCGACGCGCTCGAGAAGCTGGTCCGTCACGACATGGGTCACGCCGTCGACATGGCCGTCCCGCTGGACGTCTCAGTCGGCGTCGGCCGCACCTGGCACGAAGCCGCCCACTGACCTGCCCACCGACGCGATGGAGCCGAACCGGCCGTTCAGGTGGGACCTGATCCGGCCGGATCAGCTCGGCTCGATGCTGGACGGCGTCGAGGCGCCGGCCCTGTCGTCCCTGGACGAGTTGATCGAGTGCGCCGCCCGTGTGCTCGCGCAGTGCGGCGACGGCGAGCTGTACTTCGTCGGCCGATCGGTCGACAGCTTGTACGACTTGCTCAGCGGAGCGCTCGCAGAAACCGGCTGGGGTGAGCGGCTGCACCCGCTGCCGCTGAGCCTGTACGGGCTGAGCGGCCAGGGGTTCAACGCCGAGGAGCTCCGTCAGCTCCGGACCAACCTGACTGCCGAGGGCCTCGCGCCGGCCGAGCTGATGCGCGGCCGGCCGACGGTCTTCGTGGATCTCGTCTATCAGGGTTCCACGTTCGAGAACCTCTACGCCGTGCTGCGGGACTGGATCGAGGACGAGCGCGCGCAGTGGGATGTGATCAGGCGGCAGTTGCGGTTCGTCGGGATCACCTGGCGGACCAAGACCAGCCCGAACACCTGGCGCTGGCAGCAACATGCGGATTTTGCCGGCGAGCTGCCCGCGTCCGCGATCCGGAACGTGTCGCTGGACGGGTGGCTGTGGTCGTACTTCGGGAACTATCAGCCGAAGACCGCACAGTCGTTCCGGCGAACCCGTTGGAAGGACGCAGATGTCGCCGAGCCGCCGCGCGGCGAGGAGGCGCGGAAGGCGCTCGCGGAGGCCGTTGCCTTGGTGGCGGCGGCGAAGACGCCCGAGGTACGGCGGGCGCTCGCGACCGAGCTCGCGAAGCAGCCGGCGATGAGCGAGCGCTGGCTACGCGATCTGCAGGTCGGTCTGCGGAACTGAGCAGGATCAGTCTGCGGAGGTGAGGTAGAACGGCTGCTCGGTTTCGGCGGGGTTGAGGGCTCGGTGGAGGGTGCGTTGTTCGTGCGGGGTCAGGTCCGGGAGGTTGTCGAGTGACCACCAGCGGACGTCGACGGACTCGTCGTCGTTCACCCGCGCCTCGCCGCCGACGGCGCGGCAGCTGAAGCTGAGGTCGAGGAACTGGACCTGGTCGCCGTTCGGGTAGCCGGTCGGCGGCATCGACTCGATGCTGAGCAGCCGGACGACCTCGGCCTCGACCGCGGTCTCCTCCTGGATCTCGCGGACCAGCCCGACCGCAGGCTGCTCGCCCGGCTCGAGGATGCCGCCGATCAGGCTCCATCGTCCGTTGTCGGCACGCTTGACCAGCAGTACTTCGGCGGAGTCGTTCAGCACGACACCGGTCAGCCCGGTCATCCAGAGCAGGTCGTGCCCGATCTTCGCGCGCAGGTCCAGGACGAACTTCGGAGTCGGCATACCCCGACCCTAACTGGACTGGCGGTGAAGGCCCGTTGCAAGTGCGCCGGAGAGGAGCAGGGCGCAGGTGCTGGTCATACCGGCGAGCACCTTGACACCGGTGAGGCCGGTCGCGGTGCCGGTGCCGAGCACGACGCCGGCGGCGACCGCGAGGACGATCAGGCCGAGCCAGATCGCCAGCGCGGCGCGCTTCTCCTGCTGTGCGATTGCCGCGTACACGACCATCTGCAGGACGGCGTACGCGGAACCGGCGACGGCGAACAGCCACGTGTACGGGCCGAGCGGTGCGTACTTCTCCTTGCCGCCGATCACCTCGACCACGATCCCGGGGAGGATCAGCGTTCCGGCGACCGCGCAGACGCCCAGACCACCGACGGCGAGGATGGCTCGCCGGAGCCGGACCGTGTCGCCGGGGGAGTTCGCCAGCGACGGGAACACCAGCACGATCACGAACTGCGGGAGGAACAGGCACGCCTTGGCGATGATGAGGCCGGCCGCGTAGTACCCGCTGTCCTTCTCGTCGAGCAGCGCCCGCGCGAACAGCACGTCCGCGTTGGCGAGCGCGAAGAACGCGAGCAGCGTGTGCGTACCGTGCACCGTCTCCCGCAGGACCTCCTTCACGTGCTCGCCGGTCGCGCCGGTGGACCCGCGGAGGAAGAACTGTCCGAGCAGGGCCGGTACGGCGGCGCCGATCGCGAGACCCGCCATCGCCCAGTCGAGCGACGGATGCAGGAGCAGTGCGCCACCGCCGAGCACCAGCCGGCCGATGCCGCTGGCGGTGTAGACGGCGGCGAGCTCGGTCCACCGGTGGCTGCCCTGGAGGACGCCGAGCTGCGAACCCATCAACGTGAGGCTGCCGAGCGTCGGTGCGAGCAGCAGGATGGCGACGACCGAGTCGACGTGCAGCAGCCACATGAACACCGGCGTCAGGACCAGGCACAGCACGGTGAGACCGAGAGCGGAGCGGCGACCGGCCTTCAGTACCGCGTCGCCGAGGGTGCCGGCGCTGTCCCCGCTGTGGGTGGCGATCTGCCGCGCGGCAGTGGCCTGCAGGCCGAGGGATGCCACGTTGCCGATCAGCAGCAGACCGAGCAGAGCGGTGACCGCTCCGAACTGCTCCGGCATCAGTCGGCGGGAGCCGATCAGCGTGAATCCGTACGCGGCGACGTTCATGATCGCCATCGCGACGGCGACGACCGTGGCGCTGCGCAGGAAGCTCTTACGCGGGGCCTGCGGCTGCGGCGCCGGGGTGGTACCAGATGTCATTGCTGTCCTGCCTCGGTCCCGCTTCGGTCATGTGAGATTTGCCGGACCTCACGGTACGGCAACGATGCCCCTGCGGAGCGCCCGGATCCGTTAATGTCCCGCCGGTGGGGAGGCTGAAGGCAGGCAGTTCGGAGCAAGTCGTGTGGCGGGCGCGGCTCGTTCTGGGATGCCTGGCGCTGATTGCCCTCTGCTTCCAGCACGCTCCCGGACAGATCGTCCGGGACCGCAGGCTCGAGCTCACCGCGGGACCGGGCGGCTTCCTCTCCCGCGCACTGCACCTCTGGGACCCGCACACCGGGTTCGGCCAGCTGCAGAGTGATGCGTACGGGTATCTGTTGCCGATGGGGCCGTTCCACTGGCTGCTGGACACGCTCTCGGTGCCGGACTGGATCACGCAGCGGCTCTGGTGGTCGCTGGTCCTGTGCGTCGCCTTCCTCGGCATCTGGAAGCTCTGCAACGTCCTGCAGTACGGCGTGCCTTGGACACGTCTCGCCGTCGCCCTGCTGTACGCCCTGCTGCCACGAGCGTTCGGGGAGCTTCCCATCGAAGTGTGGCCGATGGCCATGGCCCCCTGGGTCGTGCTGCCTCTTGTCTCGCCACGTGTCCGCTCTGGGTGGTGGCGAGCCAGCTGGTCGGCAGTGGCCTTCGCGCTGATCGGTGGCGCCAACCCGCTGGGCAGCGCCGCAATCCTGGTCGCACCAGCCACCTGGCTCTTGTCTCGTGCCCGGGTCAAGCTGACGTTCGCCTGGCTGGGATTCGTCGTTGCCGTGTCGATCTGGTGGCTCGTCCCGCTGCTGATGCTGATTCGGTACGGCACTCCACCACCGAGCCCGCGCTGGCTGCCGGTCGCAGGTGCTGTCGTCGGACTGCCCCTGGCACTCGGCGTAGCGCACTACCTGCGTCGGCTGACCAACCTGACCGTGTCCCGCGGCATCCACCGCCGCGTCGTACCTGTACTGGTCACCAGCCTCGCCGTGACCGCCGCACTACCACTGGTCCTGATACGGCCGGCAGGAGCGTTTGCTGCGATCCCAACGCACTGGGAGCAGACGGCGGACTGGTTGGACAACCAGTCCGCACCTGGCAGTGTGCTTGTCCTGTCGAACTCCACCGAACCGCTCGCCGCGCTGGTGAAGCGGCCGCTGGCTGCGCTCACAGACGACATGTGGGACCGGGTGGACTCCGGTGTCGGCGACCAGACGCTGCGGCAGGAGCTGACCCGCGACGGCATCCGGTACGTGGTCGTGCGGAACGATCTGCCGGACGGTACGCCGGCGCTCGCGATTCACGAGAGCCTCGCCGACGCGGGCATCGGGCGCGTGGCGTACTTCGGTCCCGCCGGGCAGACGCGGCTGCCGTACCCGAGCGTGGAGATCTACGACGTCGGCGCGACCACGCCGGGGCGGCTCGTCCCGCAGTCCCGGCTCGTTGCGGTCGGTGGCAGCGCGGACGACGTGCCGACAGTGGTGACCGCGTTGGGCGGTGGCGGGGCTGCCGTACTGCGGTCGGATGCGCAAGGGCGGCTCGACGGCCTGCCGTTGGTGGAGACCGAGAGCCAGCAGGTCGATCGGCAGCCGAGCGCCGTCGTCCTGCGGAACACGCAGATCGGACGGTCCGGCTGCCTGCACGTGGGCACGCGCGCGCTGTGCAGTAGCGATCAGGCCAAGGACTCGGCGGAGCCGAACGGTCTGTCCCGAACGGTGCGGCTGCCGCAGGCCGCGTCGTACCAGTTGCGTGGGACCGCGCTGCCGCAGGACGGCGAGACACTCGAGCAGTTGCTCGCCGTACCGGGGTCGATCACCGCGACCGCGTCGTCGCGGGCGGTTGCTGCGCCGGAAGGACGTCCGGGTGCCGCTGTCGATCGCCAGCTGGGTACCGGTTGGCTGGCTGCCTCGGACGACCCACGGCCGAGCCTGACCTTGACGTTGCCGGCCGCGCGGGACGTACAGGGGCTGCGGTTCCAGTCGGATCCGTACCTGACCGATTCGCGACCGGCCGAGGTCACCCTGCACTTCGACAGCGGGACACCGGTCCAGGCCACCGTCGACGCCGACGGATACGTACGGTTCCCGGCCCGGCAGGTCCGGAGCGTCAAGATCGACTTCACCGGAACCAAGCCGCTGCAGGACGCGCGCACCAGCCCGGTCGGTGTGGCCGAGGTCCAGGTGCTCGGTGCCGACGACTTGCGCAAGGCGGTCGATCCACGGAGCCGGGTCTCGGCGTACTGCGGGAACGGGCCGACCGTGCTGGTGGACGGTGTACCGCTGCACACGCAGGTGGCCGCGACCATGGAGCAACTGCTGCAACGACGGCCGGTGGCGTTCAGTCTCTGCGGTCCACTGACGGTCGTGCCACTGCGCTCCGGCCGGCACCAGGTGGACGTGCAGGCGAACGGCGGGTTGGTGCCGATCGAGACCACGCTGGCGAAGGCCGGGTTCGGTGACGTGTCGGTCGCACCGGTGCAGGGGGTGGACGTGTGGCGTCCCAACCCCACTGAGCTGACCGTCGAGGTGCCCGGGGCAGACCAGCAGTCTGTGCTGGCGGTGGCGCAGAACTACGAGGAGGGCTGGGAGGCGTACGACAGCACCGGCCGGAAGCTCACACCAATCCGGGTCGGTGGCTGGCAGCAGGGCTGGGTGCTACCGGCGGGACCGGAGCAGGTGGTCACGGCCCGCTTCATGCCTGACAGGACCTACAGGGCTGGGCTGCTGCTCGGGCTGGTTGCGTTGCTCGCGGTCTTGGCGGTTGCGGTGTTCTTCCCGAAACGCGTGAGCGGGCGCTCGACGAGGTTGTAGCTGAGAGCTGCCAGTGCGACGGCGGTCAGCAGTGTCACGGGGAGCTGTACGGCGAACGGGCCGTCCAGCAGCCCCAGTACGACGAATTGGTACACGACAATGCCGTACGAGAGCTGTGCGCCCACCTGTGCCGGCCTGCCACCCAGCACGCGGACCGTTCGGGCTGTAGGTGTCAGCACCGGGAAGAGCACGCAGGCGACAGCCACCGTGTAGAGCAGGCTCTTGATCAGTGCCTGTGCCGCCGTGGGCGTCGAGTGGTCGTACGGGCCGGCAATGGGGGTCGCTGCGATCAGCAGCAGCGCCGCCGCGATTCCCCCGAGCGTGCCGGGGACCCTGGTCAGCATGTCGAGTGTCGACGGACCCAGCCGGCCGGTGGCACGAGCGACCTGCCAGAGCGCCATACCCATGCCGACGGCGTACCAGCCGAGGTAACCGGGCAGCCACAGACCTGCGTCCGGGTGACCGGTTGCCGTGATGGTTGCCATCCACACAGGTCCCAGCAGCGTCAGCGCGACCAGGACGAGGAGTCGCCAGCGGACGCTGCGGCGGGTCGGGCGCTCGTACCCGGTCAGCAATCGCCCGAGGCCAGGTAGGAGCAGGTAGAACAGGAGGGGCGTCAGGGCGGCCCAGCGGAGGTACGTGGTGGCCGGGTGCGGGACGAAGGCGATGGACAACAGTACGGCGAGCAGGAGCGCTGGGAGGATTCGCAGCGCTCGGTTGCGCAAGTAGGGCAGTGTCAGCGGCGGCACGGTGCCCGAGAACCACGCCAGTACATGCGGCCGGTACAGGAGGAACCCGGACAGCGCACAGAAGATCGCCCAGCCGACGTCCAGCCGGGACACCACCCCTGCGAACGGTGCGTGTGATTGCAGGCCGACCTGCGAGATCAGCACCGCGAGCGCGGCGATCAGACGCAGTCCGTCCACTGCTGGGAAGCGGGTGTCTCTCATGGTTTGTGTGCCGTCCAGATCGCGGTTCCGGGCACGAACGGCCCGCGTTCAGGGCCCCAGCCGCCCCAGATCAGGTCGTGACCGGCCGGCCACTCCGGTTCGAGCAGGTCGTCGACCACGAGTCCGGCGCCGGTGAGCTCGCGGATCCAGTCGCCGGTGGTGCGGTGGTGCTCGGCGTACACGGGCGTACCGGAGGCGTCGATCTCGACGTACGGCGTGCGGTCGAAGTACGAGTGGGTGATCCGCAGGCCGGCCGTCGACGGGTCGTCGGGCATGGCCCAGCGGATCGGGTGGGTCACCGAGAACACCAGGAGACCGCCTGGCCGCAGTACTCGCGCGATCTCGCCGAGCGCGGTACCGACATCGGCCACGAACGGGAGCGCCCCGAACGCCGAGCAGACCGTGTCGAATGCCGCGTCGCGGTACGGGAGCGCAACCGCGTCCGCGGCGACTGTGCGCACGGCGGTCCCGGTACGTTCGTCAAGCGTCCTGGCGATCCGCAGCTGCTCGACCGAGATGTCGAAGGCCACCACGTCGGCGCCCTGCGTCGCCAGCCAGCGGGCGCATTGTGCGGCACCGCAGCCGACCTCAAGGATCCGCCGGCCACGCACTGGTCCCAGCAACTGCGCGTCTGCCTCGTCGACACCTTCCGGCGACCAGATGAACCGGTCCTCACCCAAGAACTCACCGTGCTCCGCCAGGTACTCATCAGCCACCTGGTCCCAGTACGTGCGACTGGCCCGAGACGTCTGCGCCTCAGTCAGCTCAACCCGCACCGGCTCATTCACGCCGGACACTCTAGTGTCGAAGACATGACCGACTTTGCATCCAGTGCTGTTCCGCTGACGGGTGGGTACGGCGGGCAGACGTTCGCGGTGAGTGCTGGTGGTGAGGACGCGGTGATCAAGTTCTACGCGAAGGACCCTGGACGTGCTGCCGTCGATGCCGCATTGCTCCAACTGGTGCGTGGACTGCTGCCGGTGCCGCGGGTGCTGGATCTGAAGCGCGAGGGGACGTACGAGGAGCCGCCGTACCTCCTCACCGAGCGGCTGCCCGGCGTCAACCTGCAGG
Source organism: Kribbella sp. (assembly GCA_035697365.1). Lineage (GTDB taxonomy): Bacteria > Actinomycetota > Actinomycetes > Propionibacteriales > Kribbellaceae > Kribbella. Next base: position 7,866 of record DASSDE010000961.1, read on the forward strand.
TGTACCTGGAGACGGCGACCGACCAGCAGCGCCGTACGGTCGGGACCCAGTTGGGGGAGTTGCTGGCGCGGCTGAGCGGGATGCCGTTCCTGCGCCCCGGGATGTTCCGCGACGACGATCTCGCGGTCGAACCGTTCGGGCTGGGTGATCTGGCCGAGTACGTCGCCGGGCTCCGCCTCGGGCTGACCGATGCGCAGCGTGACGGGTTCGCGACCGTGATCGACGAGGTGGACGACCTGCTCGTCGACGGCGTCGACCGGGTCTGCCTGGTGCACAGCGACTTCAATCCGAAGAACCTGCTCGTCGACCCGGAGACCGCGCGGATCACCGGCCTGATCGACTGGGAGTTCGCGCACGCCGGTTCGCCGTACGCCGACCTGGGCAACCTGCTCCGGTTCTGCGAGGACCAGGTCCTGGCCGGCGCCGTACTGGACGCACTGCGCCCGATGGCGCTGGGGGAGCGGCTCGTCGACCTCGGCCGCGCGGCCGACATCTGGGCGCTGCTCGACCTCGCCGAGCGGGCCGCGGAGCACGAGGTCGCGGCCGCCGCGCACCGCCTGGTCGCCCGAATGGCGGACACCGCCACCCTCGCAGGAGGCCGCCCGAACCTCGAGGTCGTACATTGAGAGCAATGGCACGTCGGGACACCTCGGCGGGCGGCCGGTGACGTCGGCCGCCCCAGGTTGTGCTGTCTCCGGCAAGACCGGTATTCTGTGAGATGCGCTATGGGCCCGCGCGACCTCGGACGGAGCAGGCTCGTGACTCGCAGCAGCTCGGTGGTGAATCTGTCGTCTTCTGGCAATCCCGCGGTTTGGTGCGATCCAAAGGAACATGGCGCAACCGCACGACACCACCAGTCCACGGAGCAACCCACCACATGACGGCCAGCATCGAGGCACCTCTCGACCCCGCAGTACGCAGCACCCCGCAGGTAGCGGTCAACGACATCGGGTCGGAGGAAGACTTCCTCGCGGCGATCGATCAGACCATCAAGTACTTCAACGACGGCGACATCGTCGAGGGCACCATCGTCAAGGTCGACCGGGACGAGGTCCTGCTCGACATCGGTTACAAGACCGAAGGC
>DASSDE010000962.1:0-8332 GCA_035697365.1 Kribbella sp.
CTCGCTGGGGTTGTGGCACAACTTCGGCGACGACAAGCCGTTCACGACGCAGCGCGACATCCTGCGGCGGGCGTTCGACCTCGGCGTCACGCACTTCGACCTGGCGAACAACTACGGCCCGCCGTACGGGTCCGCCGAGACAAACTTCGGAACCCACTACGCGCGCGACTTCAAGAAGTACCGCGACGAGCTGATCATCTCGACCAAGGCCGGATACGACATGTGGCCAGGGCCGTACGGTCAGGGCGGCGGCTCGCGGAAGTACCTGCTCGCCTCGCTGGACCAGTCGCTGAGCCGGATGGGCCTGGACTACGTCGACATCTTCTACTCGCACCGGTTCGACCCGGACACCCCGCTCGAGGAGACGATGGGCGCGCTGGACGCGGCCGTCCGTTCGGGCAAGGCGCTGTACGCGGGCATCTCGTCGTACTCCGCGGACCGGACGCGGGAGGCCGCACGGATCCTGCAGGAGCTCGGTACGCCGCTGCTCATCCACCAGCCGTCGTACTCGATGCTGAACCGCTGGATCGAGGAGGACCTGATCGACGCGGTCGGTGAGCTCGGCGTCGGCGTCATCGCATTCTCGCCGCTGGCGCAGGGCGTGCTCACGAACCGGTACCTGGACGGCATCCCGGCCGACTCGCGGGCGGCACAGGGCAAGTCGCTGAACCCGGACTCGCTGACCGAGGAGACCCTCAAGCACGTCCGCGCGCTGAGCGAGATCGCCAAGGAGCGCGGTCAGTCCGTCGCCCAGCTCGCGCTCGCCTGGACGCTCCGCGACGAGCGCGTCACCAGCGCACTGATCGGCGCCTCCAGCGTTGCGCAGCTCGAGGACAACCTCGCCACGGTCCGCAACCTGGGCTTCTCCGACGAGGAGCTCAAGGCGATCGACGCCGACGCCGTCGAGGCCGGCATCAACCTCTGGAAGAAGAGCTCGGACGCCTGATGCCCTCCGACGCAGCTCACTAGCCTCCCGAGCCGACCCCGGCTCGTCTGTGAGCCGCCATAGCAGGACCTGGCTGACCCGGCGCCGCTCCACCTCCTCTGCGAGGCGGAGCGGCGCTTTCAGTCCCCGAACTCCCGCAGGTCGAGTACGAACCGGTAGCGCACGTCGTTCCGCCGCAGCCGCGCCAGGGCATCACCGATCCGAGCCGGTGCGACCACCTCGACGTCCGCGACGACGCCGTGCTCGCTGCAGAAGTCGAGCAGCTCCTGCGTGTACCGGTGCCCGCCGCTCCCCGCAGAGGCGAGCCGCTTCCGCCCGATCAACAGCTCGATGGTCGGCACCGTGACCGGCCCGAGGTACCCAACCGAGAACAGCGTGCCGTCGAGGTCCAGAACGTTCAGGTACGGCGTGACATCGTGCTCGACCGCGATCGTGTCGATCACCACGTCCAGCGCCGCACGCTGATCGCGCATCGCGTCGGCGTCCCGCGAAACCACGACGCGCGACGCTCCGAGCGCCAGAGCATCATCGGTCTTCGCCGGCGAGGTGGTGAAGACGGTCACCTCGGCGCCGAGCGCGTGCCCGAGCTTGACGGCGAGGTGCCCGAGGCCACCCAGACCTGCCACGCCCAGGCGCGTACCGGGACCGACACCGGCCGAACGCAGCGGCTCCCATACCGTGATCCCCGCGCACATCAGCGGTGCGACCGCCGCAGCGTCGAGTGACTCCGGCCGGTGGTAGACGAAGCTCTCGCGAACGACGTACCGGCCCGAGTACGCCCCGAGGGTGGGCGTGCCGTCGAGGCGATCCTGCCCGCCGTACGTGAGCGTGGGGATCTCGACGCAGAAGTTCTCCTGCCCCGCCAGACACATCCGGCAGACCCCGCACGAGTCGACGATGTTGCCCACCGCAACAGGATCACCCACGGCGAACGTCTGTACGTCCGCACCGACCGCGACGACCTCCCCGACGAACTCGTGCCCGGGCACGAGCGGAAACACCTCACCGGCGTCCAGCGCGTGCAGATCGGTATGGCAGACCCCGCAATACGTGACTCGGACCTCCACGTCGTCCGGCCGGAGCGCGCGCCGCTTGATCGTCGCCGGTGTCAGCGCTGCGCCACGCTCGGCGGCCTGCAATGCGAGAGTCTCCATGACTGACAGCCTACCTACTAGTTGGTAGACAGCTAGCATGGGTCCATGAGCCCAGCGGAGACCACCCGGCAGCGGATCCTCGACGCCGCGACGCAGGAGTTCGCGCGGCACGGGATCGCCGGCGCTCGCGTCGACCGGATCGCGGACGGCTCCGGGATGAGCACGCCGATGATCTACACGTACTTCGGTTCGAAGGAGCAGCTCTTCGACGCAGTGTTCGATGCGCACGTCGTGGCGAACAGCGACCGCGTGCCGTTCACCGCGGACGATCTGCCGGGTTACTCCGCGCGGCTGTACGACGACTACCTCGCCGATCCCGCGCTGCTGCGGCTGGTGATGTGGAAGCGACTGGAGCGTGCGGACGACGGGTACCTCTTCACCGGGCACGAGGCGCACGACGAGAACCACCTCAGGCACATCGCCGACGCACAGCGCCGGGGGCTGATCCGCCAGGATCTCGAGCCGGCCGACGTCTGGTCGTTCCTGATCGCGACCGCCGCGACCTGGGGCCAGAACTCGATCACCGTGGTCGCCACCGCCGCGGATCCAGCCGCGCGGCACGAGCAGCGCCGAGCAGCCCTCTCCGCCGTCATCCGAGATGGCCTCCAGAACGGGTGATGCGGAAGGTTACGGAGCGGGTAGGGACGGTTGCGGTTCAGCGAGGATGGGCACACGCTGGAGAGTGACCCCCTGGAGGTGGTTGCCATGACCGCTTCGACGCTCGAAATGGCCTTGAACTACGAACACGGGCGCATCCGGGAGCTGGCCGAGCCGGCGCACCACCCGGACGCGGCGCACCCTGAGAACCGGCACCAGACCGACTGGTTCTACGCGATCGCGGCGCAGCACCTGGCCGCGGCCGAGGACGTGCTCCTCCCACACGTCCGGCGGCTCCCCGATGGGGCCGGACTGGTCACGAGGTACGTCGGCAACGCGAGGGACCTGGAGCGCTCGCTGCGGTTCCTCAAGGGACGGCAGTACGGCGACAGCCGGTTCCTGCACCTGGAGCACAACGACCTGTGGCAGCACATCGACCGGCTGCTCGACGAGCACGAGTCGATGGAGGCGACGTACAGCCGCCAGATCACCGACCTGCTCGAGGCTCCGGACGTGAACACGCTCACCGAGGACCTGCTGGAGGCCGAGGAGGTTGCGCCGACCAGGGCGCACCCGGCCTCACCACACACCGGTATGCCCGGCCGGATCGCGCACCGGATGTGGCGGATGGCCGACACCGCGTGGGACAGCGCCGAGGGACGTGTCGTACCGACGAAGTACCACGCCCACCCGAAGCGCGACTCCGCCCTGTCCCACTACCTGTACGGCACACCGATGCCGCACGAGGAGGAACCGAAGTAGGAGACCCGGCCCCGGCGGATGCCTCCGCCGGAACCGGGCCCGGTCTGCCGGCTCCCACTGCGCCTGGTTGTGAGAGCCGGCGCGGGTCCCGTCGCCGCTGCGCCTGATGTGCGGAGCGGGCCCCTGCGTCCTCCCCCGCTGCGCCTGGTGTGCGGGGGAGGACGGTCAGTGTGCTGGGGTCGCCCGAAGAGCTACCGGTACCCAGCAAGTACTCACTTCAGGCCGTCGAGCGCCTTCTTCGCCCCCGGATGCAGCGGCACCGGGTCGGTCTTGGCGGCGTTGTCCAGCGTGATGCCCTTCGCGGCCGCGTTCACCGCGACCAGGGCAGCCATGTTGTCGTAGAGGGTCTTGGTCAGCTGCTCGGCCAGCTCGTCCTTCATGTCCTTGCGGACCAGCAGGACGTTCGGTACGACGATCGTCGCCACGTCGGCCGGCTGCTTGTAGGTCGCCGCCGGGATCGGCGCGGCCGAGTAGACCGAACCGTACTTCTCCTGCATTTTGGGCAGCAGATCCGTGATCGGCAAGAGCTTCACGCCTTTGCCCATGCTGGTGGTCAGGTCGGTGATGCCGCCGGTCGGCAGTCCACCGGACCAGACCAGGGCGTCGATCGACCCGGACTTCATCGCGTCCACCGACTCCGGCAGGCCGAGCCGCTGCGCGGTCACGTCCTTGGCCGGATCCAGTCCGGCCGCCTCGAGCAGCCGGCGCGCGATCACCTCGGTCCCGGAGTTCGGCGAGCCGGTCGAGACCCGCTTGCCCTTCAGGTCCGCGATCGAGTTGATGCCCGCCGAGGTCCGTACGGCGACCTGCGTGTAGTTGTTGTACAGCCGGGTGAGCGCGACGACGTCCTGCTTGGACTTGAAGCTGTTCTCGCCGTTCACCGCGTCGGCCGCGGAGTCGCCGAGCGAGAAGGCGATGTCGTAGTTGCCGCTGACCAGGCCCTGGATGTTCTGCACCGAGGCACCGGTCTCGCTGGCCGTCGCGCGGTAGCCGGACATCTTCTGCGAGATCACCGAGGCGAACGCACCACCGAGCTGGTAGTACACGCCGGTGGTGTTGCCGGTGGCAATCGTCAGCCGGCCGCCCTCGGCGGTCCCGGATCCGGAGGGTTCACGCTGACCGCCACAGGCGGCAAGTGACAAGACAGCAGCGAACGCCACGAGGTGACGGAGTCTCATGCGGTTCCTTCCTCGGCAGCGGCCTGGCGTTGCCGCCGGACCAGGTTGATGACGACGGCGACAAGTAGCAAACAGATTCCGGCCACGATGGTTACGGGCTTGAGGTAGAGCAGCAGTGCCGCGGAGGGTACGCAGACCGCACGCTCGAGCCAGGTCGCACGGACGAAAACCCACCCACCGGTGACCACCGCGAGGGCGGCGACGGCCACCATCGACACCAGCGTGGTCCAGATCATCCCGACGAACGATCCCTGACCGAGCAGGTGTGCGCCGTTGTCGGTGAGGACGAACGCGAACGGCACCAGGAACGCCGGCAGCGTGTACTTCCACGCCTGCCACATCGTCGGAATCACCCGGCCGCCGGTGATCGCGGCAGTCGCCACTGCGGCCAGTGCGGTCGGCGGCGACACCTCGGACAGCACGGCGTAGTAGAAGATGAACATGTACGCCTCGGGCTGCGTCACGCCGAGGTTCACCAGCGCGGGCGAGATGATCACCGCCGCGATGATGAACGAGGCGGTCACCGGCACCGCGAGCCCGAGGATCAGCACGGCCACCGCGGACAGCGCCACGGTCAGGATCAGCACCACGGTGTGGTTGTCGGTCAGCCCGTGGGCCGCGTTGACGATGATCTCCGCGAGGTTCAGCCCGAGCCCGGTCTGGGTGGTGACCGCGACGATCACGCCGGCGGTCGCGCAGGTCGCCGCCACCGGCAGCACCGAACGGGTGCCCTGGGCAAGCGCTTTGAACAGCGGCCGCCCGGTCAGCCGGTGCGTACGGTCCAGGAACGACAGCCCGAACTGGATGATGACCGCGTACACGACGGCCTTGAACGGCGGGATGTCGACCGCCATGAACGCGATGATCACGAACAGCGAGAGGAAGTGGTACCCGAACCGCAGCAGCAGCCGCAGCGCCGAGTCCTTGGAGGTCTCCGTCGAGGTCGTCCCGTGCTTGCGGGCGTCGATCTCGATCGCCAGCAAGATGCCGAGGTAGTACAGGATCGTTGGGATCACCGCAAAGCCGAGCACCTTCAGGTACGAGACCTGCAGGAACTCCGCGATGATGAAGGCGGCCGCCCCGAGCGTCGGCGGCGACAGGATCGCGCCGATCCCGGACGCGGCGAGCATTCCACCTGCCGGTTCGGGCGGGTACCCGGCGCGGCGCAGGATCGGCCAGGACACGGTGCCGAGCGACACCGCGGTCGCCGTCCCCGAACCCGACACGCTGCCGAGCAGGAAGCCCGCCAGGGTGACCGTACGGCCGGGCGCCGTACGGCTGCGCTTGAAGGCCGCGAACGACAGGTCGATGAAGAACTTGCCCGCACCGGAGTAGTCGAGCACCGCGCCGTAGATGGTGAACAGCACGATGTACGACGCCGCGACGTTCAGCGGTGTCCCGTAGAACCCGGCCGTACCCATCGTGAGCTGGGCGATGATCGCGTCGAAGTTGAAGCCCTGGTGGGCCAGCGACCACGTGTACGGCAGATAGCCGCCGTAGTACGCGTACGCGAGGAAGACCAAGCTGAACACCGGCAGCACCCAACCGGTCGTCCGGCGGCACGCCTCCAGCAGCAGCACCAGCAGAACCGTGCCGGCCAGGAGATCCAGCGTGTTCGGCTCCTGGCGACGTTCCAGGTAGCCGTCGAAGTCGAAGAGCGGATAGACGCAGACCGCGAACGCGACGACCGCGAGGATCCAGTCGCTCACGCCCGGGTCGTCGTGCTCCCGCGCCTGGAACGGATTCAGGAACGCCGGCACCTTCCAGCCCCGGTAACACAGCAGCGTGATCGGCAGGATCGCTGCGAGAAAGATCACCAGATAGAACTGCGTGCCCTGTGGTAGTGGAAAGAAGACTTGCGCCAGCACGCCCAGGCTGACGATTGCGCACCAGACCGAAATCACCAGGTTCAGGGCAGGGCGAAGCCGCCGAGCGGGGCGTTCCTGTTCGTACTCGGCCAGTTCTTCCTCGGAGGGCGCGGTCACACCACCCCCGCCATCAACACCGACAGTCATTCAGCGGTTCCCTCCTGTGTCCGGAAGGCTAATGATGCCGAACACGGCATGGAGTCGTGTGATTACGTCTTTACCAAGATCTGACACATCAGGCCGTGACCTGGCCTACGATCACCGCATGAGTGGCGCGGTCCGGATTCTGCTGGTCGAGGACGATCTCGATATCGCCAATGCCCTGATACCCGCCTTGCGGCGTTACGGGCTGATGGTGACCCACGTCCGGACGGCGGCGGACGCGTTGGCGGCCGACCCCGGCGACCTGGTCCTGCTGGACCTCGGGTTGCCGGACGGCGACGGCATCAACGTGTGCCGGCAGATCCGGACAGTCTCCGACGTCCCGGTGATCGCGGTGACGGCTCGCGGCGAGGCGGCCGACCGGGTCCGTGGCCTGCGCAGCGGCGCCGACGACTACGTGGTGAAACCGTTCGCGATTTCCGAGCTGCTGGCCCGCATCGATGCTGTACTTCGTCGTACCGGTCTCTTGCAGCCTCGCCCCCGGGTGACTGTCGGCGACCTGACCGTGGACATCGAGGCCCGAACGGTCCAGGTGGCGGACAAACCCATCAGTCTGACCCGCAAGGAGTTCGACGTGCTCGCAGTACTGGCCGCGCACCACGGCCGGGTGGTCCCCCGGGAACAGGTTGCCCTGTACGCCTGGCAGTCGGTGTTCGAGGCGTCCTCGCGCACCATGGACGTGCACGTCGCCAGCCTGCGCGCCAAGCTCGGCCGCCCCGAGCTGGTCCAGACCATCCGCGGCGTGGGTTACCGCCTGGGTTCGGACTGACCGTTGCGCCGTCGACTACTGCAGTCCCTGGTCCCGATGGTCATCGCGCTGGCGATCGTCGCGGTGATCCCGCTGGCGAACTTCATCGCCACGTCGACCTCGCGCACGCTCTTCCTGTCCCGGAGCAACGACGCGGACTGGTTCGCCGCGATGGCCGAAGGCCCGCTGCAGACCGGTGACATCGCCAACCTGCGTGAGCTCGCGGTCCGGTACCAGGAGCTCTACAACACCCCCGTCTTCGTCGTCGACGTCGACTCCCGCGTGGTGGCCACCTCGGTGTCCGGCGTGGACGTCAAGGAGGACGACATCGCGACGGCCCTGCACAGCACGCTGGCCGGCCGGCTGCCGCCGGAGCCGCCCGCGCTGTGGCCGTGGCGCTCCGGCGAGATGATCGTGTCCCGTCCGGTCGTCAACAACGGCAGCGTGCTCGGCGCGGCCGTACTGCGGGTTCCCACCGAGAACGGCCGCGCCCAGGTGCAGAGCGGTCTGCTGCTGCTCCTCGGCGGTCTGCTGATCAGCATCGGCGCGATCATCGTCGGTATCGTCCGGCCGATCACCCGCTGGGTGCTGCGGCCGCTGCAGGACCTCGACAACGCCACCCACCAGATCACCCGCGGCGCGCTCGACACCAGAGTGTCGACCGACGGCCGCGCGCCGGAGCTGAGACGGCTGGGCGACAGCTTCAACTCGATGGCGCTCAGCCTGCACCAGGCGCGGCAGCGTGAGCGCGAGTTCGTCGCGGACGCGTCGCACCAGCTGCGGACGCCGTTGACGTCCGCACGGATCCACATCGAGGGCCTGTCCCGGCTGTCGCCGACGGCCCGGTTCGCGCTCAGCGACATCGACCGGCTCGGCCGGATCGTCCAGCGGCTGTCCCGGCTGGCCGGCTCGGACCG
>DASSDE010000963.1:0-10445 GCA_035697365.1 Kribbella sp.
GGCTATCGCCTCGGCCGGCCGCTCCAGCAGCAGTTGGGCATCCGCGAGGTCCTCGCGCAGCGCCCGGTGGAGCTCGGTGAGCCGGTCGACCGCGGACGTCGCGTCGGTGGTCAGGCCGTCGTACGGTGCACCGCGCCAGAGGCCCAGCGCCTCCTGGACGACCCGTACCGCGTGGGCAGCGTCCTTGTGGGTGAGCAGGTCCCGCGCCTGGTCGCACAGGGCGGCGGCGACGTCCGCATCCAGCTCACCGGGCAGGACATGCACCCGGTACGCACCCGGGCGGCTCTCGATCCGCTCCTCGGGCAGCGAGCGGCGCAGCTGCCAGACGTACGTCTTGAGGTTGTTCTGGGCGGACGCCGGTACGTCCCGGCCTGCCCAGACCGCGTCGACGAGTTGCTCCGTGCTGACCCAGGCATTGCGGTGCAGCAGGAGCAGTGTCAGCACGGTTGCGGGCTTGCCGCCGCAGAGGTCCAGCGGGTGCCCGTTCGGGCCGTCGACCTCGAGCGGGCCGAGGACCCGGAAGCTCAACCGGTCCGGTGAGTGCGCTGCGTGACCGTTCATGACACATACGATCCGGGGAGACGATGACATTTCGATGACACGCGAGGTTGACCGTGCGGGTACTGGTGGTAGAGGACGACGAGGAGCTCCAGGTGGCCGTCCCGGCGGCGCTCCGCTCCGCCAAGCTCGCCGTCGACCTGGCGGTGGACATCGCGGCCGCGGACGAGGCGCTGTTCGTGAACACGTACGACTGCGTGGTCTTCGACCGGATGTTCGAGATCGACGGCCGCAAGGTCGACTCGCTGGAGTACGTCGGCCGCCGCCGCAAGGAAGGCTGGACGGTCCCGGTACTGTTCCTGACCGGACGGGACACGCTGGCCGATCGGGTGGACGGCTTCGAGCACGGTGGCGACGACTACCTGATCAAGCCGTTCGCGGTCGAGGAGCTGATCGTCCGGGTGCTCAGCCTCGTGCGCCGGGGTCCCACGATCCGGCCGCCGCTCATCCGGCACGCGGACGTGGAGCTCGACACCGCGCGGCGTACGGTGCACCGGGCCGGCGTACTGCTGACGCTGCGAGGCAAGGAGTTCTGCGTGCTCGAGTACCTGATGTCGCGACCCGAGCAGCTGGTCACCCGCGCCCAGCTGATCGAGCACTGCTGGGACGGCGACGGCCCGATGTCGAACGCGGTCGACGTCACGATCACCCGTCTGCGGAACCGGCTGCGCGGCGGCCCGGACCTGATCCAGGCGGTCCGCGGCCAGGGCTATCGGTTGGTCAACCCTGGAGGCGCCGGATGAGCCGGCGCGGGATGCGTGGTCCGTCCGCGGACAACCTGCGCCGGTTGCGCTGGTGGCTCACGGTCCTGTTCACCGCGATCAACACCGTCGCGCTGATCATCCTGGCGCCGGTCATCATCATCTTGGACGCGCAGCGGACCGACGCCCAGCTGGACAACAACCTCAGCGTCGTCGTCGAGCCCGTACTGCGGTTGATCGACGAGCACAACGACGCCCTCGTCACGGCCCGCGTCCCGGCGGACCCGCTGACGGCCGACTGCCCCGACTTCGCTGTCATGCCAGGGCGCCCGAGCGACTTCCCGCCACGATTCAGTACCCGTGGCTGCGTCAAGGTCGACCAGCAGATGCTCGCCGGAATCACTGCGGACGCAGTGCGCGACGGCGTCCAGGTGTCGGTCGACAAGAAGGCGCTGAACGGTGACCCGGTCCGGGTCGCGGCGAAACCGTTCAAGGACTCGAGCAACCAGTACGTCGGTGCCGTCGTCGCCTGGGAGAACACACAGCCGCAGGCTGATCGGCACCAGCAGCTCACGATCGCCGTACTGGTCGTCTGCGCGATCCTGATCGCGGCCGCCGCGCTGCTCAGCTACTGGCTGTCCGGCCGCGCGATCCGTCCCGCGATGGCCGCGCTGGAGCAGCAGGAGACGCTGCTCGCCGAGACCGCACACGATCTCCGTACGCCGGTTGCCGCGCTCCGCGCCCTGGCCGAGACCGCTGCCCGCGATCCCGAGCAGCGCGCGGAACTGCTGCCGCGGACCGTACGGCTGGCCGGACGGATGGGCGACATCATCGACGGTCTGCTCGTTCGGGCACGGTTGGCGGCCGGTGTCGAACACCTCGCGATGCAACCGGTCTGGCTGGATCAGCTGGTCGCGGGCGTGGTCGAGGACCTGCCGACCGAGGGCGCGCGGTTCTCGCTGGTGACCGCGCCGACGATGGTGAAGGCCGATCCGACGCTGCTGCAGCGGGCGATCGGCAACGTGCTCGGGAACGCGATGCGGCACGGACGCACGCCGGGCGCGGACCAGGCGATCATCACGGTCACGGTCGCCGACGGGCGGATCACGGTCGCGGACCAAGGACCGGGCATCGACCCGGCGGTCGGCGCGGACCTGTTCGACCCGTACACGACCGGCGGTGGCTCGACCGGGCTCGGGTTGTCGATCGTGCGCTGGGTGGTGCTCGCGCACGGCGGCGACCTGAAGGTCTACAACGCCGACGAAGGCGGCGCGATCTTCGAGATCCAGCTGCCTACTGTCCAGTAGTGGACCGGTTCTGGAGAGCGGATGGACCAGGCCTGAGTAGGGTCACTGGGTGCAGTCCGGCGTACACCCTGGGGAGAAGTAGATGAGTGCGACCATTCCACCCGGTGAGGCTTATCGGCTGGTGGCGGACAATCTGGCGAAGGTGATCCACGGGAAGCCCGAGGTGATCCGGCTGGCGCTGACCGCGCTGTTCGCCGAGGGGCACCTGCTGATCGAGGACGTACCAGGACTCGGCAAGACCACGCTCGCCCGATGCATCGCGCGCAGCATCGACGCCAGCTGGAACCGGATCCAGTTCACCCCGGATCTGCTGCCCGGCGACATCACCGGCGTGATGGTGTACCACCAGGGCACCGAGTCGTTCGAGTTCCACCCGGGCGGCATCTTCGCGAACGTGGTGGTCGCCGACGAGATCAACCGCGGGACGCCGAAGACGCAGTCCGCGCTGCTCGAGGTGATGGCCGAGCGGCGCGTCACCGTCGACTCGAACACCCGCGCGGTCCCGGACCCGTTCCTGGTGATCGGCACCCAGAACCCGATCGAGATGGAGGGCACCTACCGGTTGCCCGAGGCCCAGCTCGACCGGTTCCTGATGCGGATCGAGATCGGTTACCCCGACCACGACGCCGAGGTACGGATCGTGCTCGGCGACACCGGCCGGGTGGGGCCCGATTCGCTCAGCCCGGTCATCGACGTACCGGCGCTGCGGAACGCGATCGCCGCCGTCCGGTCGGTCCACGTGGACCCCGCCATCAGTTCGTACGCCGTGAAGCTCGCCGCCGCGACGCGCGAGCACACGGCCGTCCGGTACGGCGCGAGCCCGCGCGGCAGCATCGCCCTGGTGCGAGCGGCCCGTGCGTTCGCTGCGACTGACGGGCGCGCATTCACCACGCCCGATGACGTCAAGCAGGTCGCACAGCCGGTTCTCGCGCACCGTCTGGTGCTGACGCCGGACGCCGAGCTGAGTCAACGACCGCCGTCGTCGGTGGTCGAGGAGGTTCTCTCCGCCGTACCGGCGCCGACGGCCGGCACGACCGCGAGCTGAGCATGCGGTCGGTCAAGGAAGTGTGGCGCTCCCGCGCAGCGTTGGCCGCGGTGGTGACGGTGTGCGTGGTCGCCACCACGCTTGCGGTCACCGGTGCGGGCGCGGACACCAGCGGGATGAAGTTCCTGCAGACCGGCCATCTGATCTACAACAGCACGCTCGGTACGGTCTTCCACATCGACGGCGGTACCAAGGCGGTCGACGGGCAGGTTTCGGTGTCAGGCCTCGGCCCGGGCGTGCGGACCGTGCAGACCGACAAGCACGGGTTCATGCTGGCGCGTGGCAGCATCACCGAGTTCGGCAAGTCCGACCTGAAGGTCGAGGACCCGGTGAAGGCGCCGTCCGAGGAGCAGCCGACCGCGCTCGAGGCCTCCGGGGCCGCGTACGCCGTCTACCGCGAAGCCGGCGCGATCACCCGGCTCGGCGAGGACCCGGTGACACTGCCGGGCGGCGGCGCACTCGGGCCGCCGGTGGTGACGGCCGACGGGACGTTGTGGGTGCACCGGCTGAACAGCCGCGAGCTCTGCCGGCTGCCGCTCAAGGCGGACCGGTTGTCCTGCCCGGCCGAGGTCGCGAGTGGTCACACCGGTGCACTCACCGTGGTGTCCGACCACGTTGTGTTCGTCGACACCACCGCGCGCGAGCTGCGCGCCGTGGATGCGGACGGTTTCGGACGTACGGTCCCGGTCCCGGCCGTCCCGATGACGCCGGCGTCGATCATTGCGCCGTACGACGTGAACGGCCGAATCGCGATCGTTGAGCCGGCCAACAATGAGCTGCACCTGGTGGACGCGGGGCCGGTGACCGGCGACCGCCAGGCGGCTGCGCCGGTCGCACGGAAGCTGCGACCCGGCAAGTACTCACAGATCGCTTCCACCGGGCACGGCCTGGCGTTGATTGACAGCACCAACGACATGCTGGTGACGCTGGATGCCGACGGCAAGCAACGGTCGGTGCAGACGATCCCGCCGCCGTCGGCCAAGGCGAAGGCAGACAAGCAGGACCGGCCGACATTGTTCCGCGGCGCCGACAAGCGGCTGTACGTCGACAGCGTGGCCGGCGAGCACACGATGGTCGTCGAGGACGACGGCGAGGTCACCGAGGTGCAGGCGGTCGGGCCGGCGAAGCCGTCCAAGTCCCGGACCGCCAAGCCGTCGACACCTCCGTCGACACCTCCGTCGACACCACCGCCGACTCCGCCCTCCACGCCACCCTCGACACCCCCTTCAACGCCGCCTTCGACTTCGGAGACCAGCAAGCCCCCGCGTACGGAAGAGCCGCCTCCGCCGACGCGCATCCAAGGTTCCGACGAGGGCAGGCGGACCACCAAGCCGCCCGCGCGGACCGAACCGCCGGCGACGCAGAAGCCGCCGCGCCGGACCACGCAGCCGCCGCCGAAGCCCTCGACGACCAAGCCGACGAGGACCACTCCGCCGCCGAAGCCGACGACCCCGAAGCCGACGACCCCGAAGCCGCCGGTGAAGGCGAGCCCGGCCGCGGCGCCGCCCGGGCTCAAGGCGTCCTCGGGCGACAACGAGGTGACGCTCACCTGGCGCCGCCCGAACCTGAACGGCGGAACGTTCGTGAGTTACAGCGTCGCGCAGGACAGCGACCCGGAGACCACCAGCAGCACGCAGTACACCTGGGACGGGTTGAAGAATGGCAGGTCGTACACCTTCGAGGTCCGCGCGGTGACGCGCGGAACCGACGGCGAGCTGCTGATCGGCGTCGCGGCGACGATCACCGCCACGGCAGGCGCGCCGGCCGGGACCGGCGCGTTGTCGATCGGCTACGGTCCAAAGGCCGACGAGGGCCCCGACTCCAACTGCCCGAAGGGCACCGAGGACGACTGCCACTACATCCAGCTACGGGCCAGGAACCTCGAGCCGAACACCGACTACACGTTCCGCGCGTACTCGGACGACGTGCAGATCCACGAGGCGTACACCCTGAGCACGGACAGCGATGGCGACCTGGATCAGAAGAAGTTCCACAACTCCCGGGTCGGTGAGACGGTCTACGTCACCGCGACCGGCCCCGGCGGACCGTACACGTCCAACAAGCTCAAGTGGCCGGCCGGATGAGGCTCACGGGGCGCGGTTGGGCGGTCCTGCTCGGAGCGATCGTCTTGTACGTACTGGGCGAGCTCGCGGGCTACCCGGTCTTTCGCGCGCTGGCCGGGATCGGGGTCGGGGCGCTGATCGCGGCGACCGTGCTGACGGTGCGCCGGCCGCAGGTCACGGTGCAACGCGTGCTGTCGCCGGATCGTGTCGAGCGTGGACGCCCGGCGCTGGCCACGCTCCGGGTGCGGAACGAGGGCATCCGCTGGCAGGCCGCGTTCGCGGCGCACGACTCGGCCGGCGACGAACGCCAGGAGGTGAAGATCCGGCGGCTCGGGCCGGGCAGCGAAGCGACGTACCGGTACGAACTGCCGACGTCGCGCCGCGGGAAGATCGCGGTCGGCCCGTTGACCCTGGAACGTCGGGACCCGCTCGGCCTCGCGCGGAACAGCAAAGCCACCGGCGAGGTCGCGACGCTCTGGGTGCACCCGTTGCGGCATCCGACGAAGACCGTCGTGGCCGGCCGCCCGCGCCACCATCACATCGGCCGTACGGCGGACGACTCGCTGCGCGGGTCCGCCGATCTGCGGGACGTACGCCCGTACGTGGTCGGTGACGAGGTCCGCCACCTGCACTGGAAGGCGACTGCGCGGACCGGGCAGCTGATGGTCCGTGACTACGCGGATCCGGACCAGCCGCGGCTGACCGTGCTGCTCGACACCCGTCGCGAACCATTGCCGCCAGCAACGTTCGAGGAGGCGACCGAGGTTGCCGCGTCGATCCTGTTCGCGGCGTCCACGGCAGGGCATCGCTGCCGGCTCGTGACCACCGCCGGCACCGATCTCGCCGCGCCCGGTGGGGCTGTTGCCTCCCGGATGTTCCTCGACGAGCTGTGCGTGGTCGAGCAGCGCGACGACAAGAGCGGTCTGCTGCCGCAGGTGCTCACGACCGGCGCCTCGGCCGGTGGCGCGATCGTCGTGGTGACCGGTGCCCGAGGTTCGGCGGCGGACTTCGCTCCACTGCTGAGCCGGTACTCGTCGGTGACGGTCATCGGTCTGGGTGAAGCACAAGGTGTCGCGCCGATCCTGAGCGCCCAGGTCGTCCTCGGTGGGTCGGCTCGGGAGGCGCTGCAGCAGTGGACGGGGGTTCTTCGGTGAGCCGGCGGCGGACGATCGCGGTGCTGGCCGCCGTACTGATCGGTGGGCTGTGTTTCGGGCCGGTGTTCGGCGTCCGGAACTTGTGGCTGCCGGTCGGGGCGGTGTGCCTGATCACCTTTGTGGTCACCGAAATCTGCCGGCACTGGCTGGCTGCCTGGCGCCCGGTCCTGATCGTACTCGGCGGCCTGCTGGCCACCGTCGAAACGGTGCTGCGGGCAACTACCGTTGCCGGACTGCCCACCGCTGCGTCGGTCCGGGCGCTTGGGCACGGGACGACGGGGTGGCGGCTGACGCTGGAGTCGACCTGGCCGGCCAGGCCCGATCCCGAGCTCGTGGTGTTCGTCCCACTACTGACGCTGATCGCTTGTCTGCTTGCGGTTGAGCTGCTCGACCGCGCGCCGCCGCTGGTTGCGTTGATCCCGGGGCTCGGCGTCATCGGGGCCAGTCAGTTGTACATCGCGGCCGACGGCTGGGGTGCCGTACTGATCGCGGTCGCGCTCGCGCTGATTGTGGTCGCGTTGCTGATTCCGGACCACCTCGAGTACCGGCGGATCGCGCCCTGGCTGGCGACCGCGATCGTCACGGTCGCCGCGATCGTGTGTGGGCTGGTAGTCAGCGCGATCGACCCGGCCGGGCGGACGCCGTACTCGCTGCAGAAGGTGCAGTCGGCGACGGCACCCGGCGTCCGGCAGACGAGTCCGCTGGACGAGTTGGCCAGTCGGCTGAGTTCCCGCGAGCGCGACGACGTGGTGTTCAAGTACAGGTCGTCACAGCCGGTGGATCGGTGGCGGCAGGTTGCTCTCGACGACTTCGACGGCGCCAACTGGACGACCGATCACCCGTTCCTGCGGATGGGGGCCGAGCTGAACTCCGGCGTCCAGGTGCCGACGACGCTGGAGTCGGCGAGCGTCGAACTGCAGGACCTGGATGGTCCGTGGCTGCCCAGCCAGTTGCTGCCGGCAACGGTCAGCGGGGTGACCGAGCCGCAGGTGGAGCCGATCGGCGGGACGCTGATGGCGGCCGGCCGGCCCGGCGACTACCGGCTGACCTGGCGGAAGCCGGACATCGACGCGCAGTACCTGCTGAACGCCGGCATCGACGGGCTCGCGCCGGGCGGTCTGAACGACCTCGGTCCGGTCCCGCCGGAGATTGCGTCGATGGATCCGCTGAAGGGGAAGCGGGCGACGTTCTCGACGGCGATCGCCCTGGAGAAGTACCTGCGCCAGCACTACACCCTGGCGGTCGGTGACGACCTGCCGACCGGGTACGGGTGGCCGCAGCTGAAGAAGTTCCTGCTCGACGAGCAGGCCGGCGGTGCGCAGGCGGTCGCCAAGCGCCCGGGCACGAGCGCGCAGTTCGCGGCCGCGTACGTCGTCCTCGCCCGGCTGAACGGGATCCCGGCGCGGCTGGTGGTCGGGTTCCGCGCGCCGGCCGAGCCGGATGCCGACGGGTACTACGTGGTGCACAACTCGGATGCGTTCGCGTGGCCCGAGGTTGCGGTCGACGGTGTCGGCTGGTGGCCGCTCGACCCTGCGGAGGACGCCGCCACCGGGAAGAGCACGGTCGCCGGTTCGATCGACGACATCACGAGCCAGGCGCGCGCCGCCGTACCACCGGTGAATGAGATCAAGGATCCGGAGGTGCCGCCGTCGCGGGACCGCGGGAACGGCGACCGCAGGATCGTGCTGCCGCGGATCCCGCTGACGTCGGTCTTTGCGGTCGCGGCTGGGTTGCTGCTGTTGTGGCTCGTCGGCGTACCGCTGCTGAAGGTCGTCCGGTCGGTGCGCCGCCGGCGGCGGTCGGGGAGCGCGGGAGTGGTCGGAGCGTGGGCCGAGGCGCGGGACAGGTTGCGCGCGTACGGCGTACCGGTGACTGCCGGGATGACGGTGCGGGACCTTGCTGCTGCGGCGCAGGACATCCCGGAGACAGCGGACGGACTGTCAAGGGTGGCGCAGGCCGTCGATCACGCGTTGTGGTCGGGAGGGCCGACCACACCGGAGGTCAAGGACCACGCGTGGGCCGGGGTACGGGAGCTGCGGAAGGCGTTGCGCGGGCGGCCGTGGGTGGACCGGTTCCAGGCGTCGCTGGAGCTGCGGACGCTGTTCACTCGCTGATTGACCGGACGGTAGCCGGACGACTGGCCGGGGGTGGGAGCGAGGTAGTTTCCGGGTCGCATAGAGTGACAGCTGTCACGACCAGGAGGGACTCCGCGCGATGGCTGCTGAAGATCCGAAGAAGGCGTATCCCGGCTTCGACACGACCAAGCCGAGCATCGCCCGGACCTACGACTACCTGCTCGGTGGCAAGGACAACTTCGCCGTCGACCGCGCGTTCGGCGACCGGTTCATCAACGAGCTGCCCGGCTCCCGCGTGATCGCGTACGACAACCGCGGCGCGCTGGTCCGCGCGGTCAACGAGATCATCCGGTCGACGCAGATCCGGCAGTTCATCGACCTCGGTAGCGGCCTGCCGACCGCGGACAACGTGCACCAGGTCGCGCAGCGCTATGCGCCAGAGACCAAGGTCGTGTACGTCGACAACGACCCGATCGTGCTCGCCCACGGCCGCGCGCTGCTCGCCGAGAACGCCAACACCACGGTGATCCAGGCCGATCTGCGGGACCCGAAGTCCATCTTCGAGAACGAGGACACCCTGCGGCTGATCGACTTCCAGAAGCCGGTCGGCGTGATCTTCAGCGCCACCCTGCACCACGTGAACGACGACGAGGACCCGGCCGGCATCGTCGGCTTCTGGCGCGACCGGATCGCCGCCGGCAGCCACGTCTTCGTCAGCCACTTCCGCAGCGAGAACGACCCCCGCAGCCAGGAGCTCGAGCAGGTCCTGCAGGGCTCCCTCGGCCGCGGCCGCTGGCGGACCGACGAGCAGATCCTCGCCCTCTTCGGCGACGCCTTCACCGTCCTCGACCCAGGCATCGTCCCCGCCGTCGAATGGCGCAACCCCGAAGAACCCGACGACCTGACGGACTACCAACGCCTCATCGCCGCAGTCCTAGCAGTCAAAAACTAACCCCACCACGCCCCACCACCCCCGCCCGAGACTCACCCCGCCGGCAAGTCGCCGGTACCTGCTCGTCTCACCACCGCCCTACTACACCCACCCCCCCGCCACACACCCCGCCACCCGGGTGCCCGCCCGCTGCCCGTACGCCTGCCGCCCGTACGCCTGCCGTCTGACCGCCGCCCGTACGCCTGCAGCCTGCCCACCACATTTCCTGCCCCCACGCGCATCTCCGACCGAGATTCCGCCGTCGGCAGGTGGCGGGTAGCGGCTTGTTTCACCACTGGCCTGCTACAACCTGCCACCCAACACACAACCCGCCACCCGGCAGCCCATACGCTCACCCGCCCGCCGGCCACCTGCCACCCGCCACCCGCCACCCGCCCGCCACCTGCCGCCGGCCACCCGCCGGCTACCCGTCCGCCTGCCGGCTGCTGGCCGGGCGCGCTGTGCCCGCTCACGCGTGTCGGCTACGTGCATTTGATGGGTGGGCCAAGCAGATGTCGGGTTCCGGACCGTTGTGAACGGTGTGGAACCCCTGATTTCACTGGCAGACCCACGAAATTCGCTGGCCTACCCAGCAAATTGGGTGGGCGGGG
>DASSDE010000964.1:0-10264 GCA_035697365.1 Kribbella sp.
TGGATGTTTCGGGCGGGTCTGTTGCCAACGGTGCGCGCGTGCAGCTCTGGACCTGCAACGGATCGGCTGCGCAGCAGTGGACGTATCCGTCCGGCCGCGACCTGGTGAACCCACAGGCGAACAAGTGCCTCGATGTCACCGGCAACACCTCCGCGAACGGTACGCCGCTGCAGCTGTGGAGCTGCACCGGTGCGGCGAACCAGAAGTGGAACGTCCCGGCCGGTGACGACGGACCGCCGCCCGCGGGCGAGGCGCCGATGGCCGCGGCGCCCTACCTGTACGAAGGCTGGGGTGACCCGCCGAACCCGGCGACCGTGATGAACGCGACCGGGGTCAAATGGTTCACGATGGCGTTCATCCTGTCCAACGGCTACTGCAACCCGCAGTGGGACGGCGGCCGGCCGCTGACCGGTGGCGCCGACCAGCAGGCGATCAACACGATCCGCTCCAACGGCGGCGACGTCGTGGTGTCGATCGGTGGCTGGTCCGGCAACAAGCTCGGCCAGAGCTGCGGTACGGCGAGCGAGCTGGCGGCGGCGTACCAGAAGGTGATCAACGCGCTGTCGCTGAAGGCGATCGACATCGACATCGAGGACCAGGAGATGGCGCAGCCGGCCGTCCGGCAGAAGGTCGTCGACGCGCTGAAGATCATCGAGCAGAACAACGCCGGCATCACGACCTACCTGACCTTCGGGACCACGACCAGCGGGCCGGACGGGGACGGTCAGGACCTGATCCACCGGGGCGCCGCGTCCGGGCTGAACCTGGACGGCTGGGTGATCATGCCGTTCGACTTCGGCGGCGGGACGACGAACATGGGCACACTGACCCGGCAGGCTGCCGACGGCCTGAAGAACCAGGTGAAGGCGGCGTACGGGCTGAGCGACGACGCGGCGTACCGCAAGATCGGCATCTCGTCGATGAACGGGCTGACCGACGACGCCGGTGAGCGGGTCAATCTGTCCGATTTCGAGTCGAACCTCGCGTACGCGTCGCAGCACCACCTGGCGCGCTTCACGTACTGGTCGGTCAACCGCGACCGCCCGTGCGGCAGTGGCGGCCCCGGCGACGACACCTGCTCCGGCGTACCCCAGAACGCCTGGGACTTCACCAAGGTGATCGGCCGCTACCAGGGCTGACGCCAGTTCCCAACGCTGGGCCCGCCCGGCTTCGTCCCCGCCCGCCCGCGGCGCCCAGCGCCGCGGGCGGGCGTGCATTTGACCCTCCGGTTACCGGAGGGTGGAAGCTTGTGCACATGACGGCGACGGTGACGGTTGGGGAGTTCTCCCGCCTGACGCATCTGAGTGTGAAGACCCTGCACCACTACCACGAGATCGGCCTGCTCGCGCCGGTCTCGGTGGACTCGAGCTCCGGGTACCGCCGGTACGGGACGAGTCAGGTGGACACCGCCTTGCTGATCCGCCGGCTCCGCGAGTTGCGGATGCCGTTGCCGGACGTGCGTGCCGTCGTCGAGGCGGGCGACGGCGCGGCCCGCGAGGAGACGCTCCGGACGCACCTCGAGCGGATGGAGCAGGAGCTCGCGCACACCCGCGACGTCGTCACGTCGCTCCGCGAGTTGCTCACACCCGGGCAGCCGCTGCTCGACATCCAGTACCGGTTCGTCCCGCCGTTCCGCGCGTACGGCGTCCGGGGCCAGGTGCTGCGTGACGAGATCGGGCCGTGGTGCGAGTTCGCGTACGGGCGCCTCGGCGCGGTGACCGCCGGGATCCGCGGTACGTCGGGGGCGACGTACAGCGACGAGTTCTTCACCGAGGACGAAGGCGAGGTCGTTGCCTTCCACCCGGTACCGCTCGACCAGCCGCCGGCCGACGGTGTCGAGCTCGTCGACCTGCCCGGCGGGTACTTCGCGATCGCGGTTCACGCCGGTCACATGACCGACTTCGACCGCACGTACGGCGCCCTCGGCAGTCACGTCGCGGAGTACTGCGAGGTCGCGCCCGGGCCGATCCGTGAGCTGTATCCCATCGGCCCGGGGGACGTCCCCGATCCGGCCGACTACCGAACCGAAGTCTGCTGGCCGATCCAGCAGATCCCTGTCCTGAAAGGCTGAATCATGTCTGTGACCCTTGCGAACATCGCCGTCGACTGCACCAACGCGAAGTCCCTGGCGACCTTCTGGGCTGGTGTGCTGTCGTCGGACGTCGATGGCGAGGCCAACGAGTTTTTCGCGACCATCAAGCCGGCCACCGGGCCGACCCTGATGTTCCTGCAGGTCCCCGAGCCGCGCAACGGCAAGAACCGGCTGCACCTCGACCTGGCCACGGCCGACTGGTCCGCCGAGGTCGATCGCCTCGTGGACCTCGGCGCCAAGCGCCTCGAGGAGCACAACGAGTACGGCACCCACTGGATCACCCTCGCCGACCCCGAAGGCAACGTCTTCGACCTCGCCGACCACCCTCAGGGCGCCTGACCGAACACCGTACTAAGGGCTTCTCTACACCTTCGGGTCGGCCAGAACGTCGAGGTAGAGGTGTACGTCGGCGTGGGTGCGCAGCGCTGTACCGGGATGATCAGGGCCGATCGGCTGGGTCAGCGTGTCGTGGACGGCCTGCCGTTTGACCGTACCAGGGACCGAGCCGATCAGAGCGTCGGCGTTAAGCAGGCGGGGGATGGTGACGGTGATGGCGTGCGTGGGCACGTCGTCCAGGCCGGGGAAGTTGCCCTCGTCCACCTGCTGCCGGCGGCTCGTCTCGTCGAGCGCGACGAGCTTCACCGACTGCGGGTCCGCGAAGTCGGCCGGCGGGTCGTTGAACGCCAAGTGGCCGTTGACGCCGAGGCCGAACAGGACGAGGTCGAAGGGCTCGTCGCCCATCAGCTCCGCGTAGGCGCGAGCGGCGGTGTCCGGTGCATCGCCCGGGTCCATCGAATGGAACGTTGCCTGCGGCACCTTGTCCAGGAAGCTCCGGCGCAACCAGTTCCGGAACGCCTGCGGAGCATCAGCGCTCAGGCCGACGTACTCGTCCATGTGAAACGCCTCGACGTGGCTCCAGTCGAGGTCCGGCGCGACGGCGAGCGCGGCGAGGGTCTCGGTCTGGCTCGGCGCGGCGGCCAGCATGACCCGTGCCCGCCCGGTCGTCGCGATGGCCTTCCGGAGCCGGCCGGCGGCTTCGGCGGCGGCGGCACGGCCGAGTTCCTCACGGCTCGCGGCGACGCTGACCCGCGGAGCATGCTCAACAGTCATGCAAGAACCCTCGCACAACTCACCCGATCCCGCGGGCTGTTCGGATTCTGAGAAAGTCCAGTACAGGGCTCGACTTTGACTACGCTGCTGGAGGGAGTTGCCGCCGAGGTTCAGGAGATGGGTCAGATGGTCGGGTCGGAGTCGCAGTCCGTGGTCACCGTGGTCGGCAATCCGCGGGCCGGTTCGCGGACGGCGGCCGCCGCGGCGTCGGTCGCCGAGTTGCTCGCGTCCGAGCTCGGTACGCCGTACCGGATCGACGAGCTGATCGATCTCGTGACGTTCGTCCCGGCGATCTTCCAGGGCGAACAGGCTGGTGCCGAGGCGTACGCGGCGTTGGACAGTGCGATCGGCCTGGTGTCGTCGGCGTCGGTGATCGTGGTCGCGACACCGGTCTACAAGGGCAGCTACACAGGTCTCCTGAAGAGCTTCCTGGACGTACTGCCGCCCGCCGCACTGGCAGGCTCCGTGGTCGTTCCGGTCACGATCTCCGCGGCGGCGAGCCACAAACTGCTGGCCGACCATCATCTCCGCCCGGTCCTCGCCGAGCTCGGCGCCACCGTCCCGGTCCCCGGTGTGATCCTCGAAGAGCGCGACCTGGAGGACCTGCAGGTCGTCGTCTCCGGCTGGATCCGCGACCACGCGCCGACCGTCCAGGCAACAACCATCGCTCTGCAACCGGTAGCCGAACCAACCCCTGCGCGATAGACAGGCCATCAGTCGGTGTGCGTCGGTTGGGTCGGCGACTGCCGGAGAGCTGCGGTGCCGGGAATCAGGGTGGAGCCGAAGGTGAGGACGGCCGCGGCGCCGGCGATAACCAGGTAGATCCAGATCGGGCCGGTCGGAATGGCACTGCCGGAGACCTTCGAGGAGAAGGGCATCACGCAGGCCATCGCGACCAGGGTTCCGAGGGTGATGCCGGTGAGCGTGACCAGCGTGCTCTCCGTGGTCAGCATCCGCAGGACCTGGAAGCGCGTGGAGCCGGTCAGTCGCTGCAGGGCGAACTCGCGGCGCCGGCGCAGGGTGGTCGACACCAGCGTGTTCACCACCGAGACCGCGGTGTAGGCGATCAGCATTCCGACGAGCATGTAGTTGACCCAGGCCTGCGTCTGCAGATCCTCGACGTTCGTGGCGACCAGAGCGCTGCGGTCGGCGACCTGGACACTCGGGTGTGCTGCCGCGAGCTTCGCCAAGCCTGGCTGTACGTCGGCGCCGGGTGCCGCGCGAACCAGGACCTGCTTCGTGAGTCCGTCCGTCGTGTGTGCTGCGACGAGTGCGGCCGGCAGCATGATCGTCTCGTACCCACGCTCGGCGGCGAACGTCGCAACCACGCGCAGCTTCACCGACGCGCCGTCGCCCAGCGTCATCGTGATCTCCGATCCGACACCGCGACCCGTCTTGGTCGCCATGTACTCCGGGATCGCGGCCGTCATTCCGCTCAGACCGGCAAGTGATCCACCCGTCAGGCGTACCGGCGCCGTACCGTCGGCACCCTGCGCATCCACGCCGACCACCGGCGCGCCGTCCTCGTCGAACGGAGCCTTGCGCGGGTCGTCGACCGCTCCCATGCTGCGGACGTACGCCGAAGCGCTCGCCACGCCGGGCAGCGCCCGGACCTGCTCGACGAGAGCGGGGGAGAGGCCCGCGTCCGACACCAGGACGGCGTCGGCGCGCAGGTCGCCGGTGAACGCCTCGGAGGATGCATGCACCTGCGTGGTCTGCATGTACAGGTTGGAGGTCGAGATGCCGACGGCAAGCATCACCGGTACGACGGCGGCCGACAGCGCGACCGATCGTGCCGAGAGGTTGCGGATCGCGAGCCGGCCGTTGACCCGCGTCAGGGCTTGCACCGGCCAGCGCCAGAACGCCAGCACGAGCTTCGTCCAGAACGGTCCGAGCAGCGCGACGCCGATCGCCCAGCACAGTACGGACGGGCCTGCGGTCGAGGCGGCGAGCGGTCCGCTCATCACGGTGGCGGTGACGATCAGCAACGCCAGGCCGCCGCCGAGGGCGACGAGTCCGAACAGCAAGCGGATCCAGCTGAACCACTTGCGCTGCAACGACGCCTCCATCAGCGCCTCGACCGGCCGGATCTTCGCCGACTTGCGCGCCGCGATCAGCGCCGCGCCGACAGCCGCCAGGATCCCGGCACCGGCACCGGCGACGAACGGGATCCAGCCCTGGGAGAATTCGATGACCGACGACGCGACCCCGTGCGAGCCGAGCTCGTCGAACAGGAAGCGGCCGAGGAAGATGCCCGGCAGGAACCCGACGGCAACAGCCGGCAGGCAGACCAGCATGGTCTCGCCGAGGATCATTCGCCGGACCTGGCCCGGCGTCGTACCGATCCCGCGGAGCAACGCGAACTCGCGGTCCCGCTGCTGCGCGGCCAGCGCCAGTGTGGAGGCGACCACGAACATCATCGTCATCGTCGCGATCCCGCCGAACGAGCCGGCGACCGCGATCAGGGCGGTCTTGTGCGACTCGGCGTCCGGGTGCTCGGCCAGGCCGCGGTCGATGCCCGCGCGGACGGTCAGGTTGCCGTCGATCGCCTTCAGTTCCTTCTGGACCGCGTCCAGGTCGGTGCCGGGGGCAACTTGTACGCCGACGTCGGCGTAGCGGTCCGGGTTCTTGACCAGGTGCGCGGCGTCCCGGTCGTTGAAGAAGGCGTGTCCACCGGCCGTGGCCGCGATGCCGCTGACCGTGAAGGTTCGCGGCTCGCCGTTGATCAGAAACGTCAGGCGCTGGCCTACTTTGCCGTTCGAAATCACGACCTGGCCGGACTGTGGCGGATGTCCGGTACTGAGCCGGTAGGGGGCAAGCGCCGCCGAGGACCAGTTGTGGCCCTCGGCAACTGACGGCGCCATCGCGGGGAAGGTGTAGTCGGGGATTGCGGAGATGACGCCTTGGGTGGATCGGATCTTGGGGAGCAGGCCGGTCGGGACGCCGACGCGCTCGGGGAGTGGGGTTGCGTCTTCTTCGCCGGGGCGGAGGTGTGACTGCTTGCCGGTGACGACCAGGGAGGCCGCGGCCAGGCGCTGCGGCTCGACGTTCGAGCGGATGCCGGTTTCCAGCAGGCCGCCACAGGCCATCACGATCGCCGTACCGAAGACGACCGCGACGAACGTCGCGATGAATCCGCTCTTGCGGTAGCGCAAGGTGCGGACGGCGAGGCGCATCATCGCGCCACCACCTGCAGGTTCGAGCGCGCGCCGAGGTGCGTCATCCGGTCCGCGACCTGTTCGGCGGTCGGAGCGCTCAGGCTGCCGGCCAGGGCGCCGTCGGCGAGGAAGACGACCTGGTCCGCGTACGACGCCGCGACCGGGTCGTGCGTGACCATCACGACCGTCTGCCCCTGGGTCCGTACCGGTTCGCGGAGCAGTTCGAGTACGTCGGCTGCGGTCTGCGTGTCGAGCGCACCGGTCGGCTCGTCCGCGAAGATGACCGCGGGACGGGCCACGAGTGCGCGGGCGATCGCGACCCGCTGCTGCTGGCCGCCGGACAGCTCGCCCGGGCGGTGCTTGTGCCGGTCGCCGAGGCCGACGCGTTCCAGGACCTGACGTACGGCGGCCTTGTTCGGACGCCGGCCGTCGAGCTCCTGCGGCAGGCAGACGTTCTGCCAGACGGTCAGGGTGGGCAGCAGATTGAAGGACTGGAAGACGAACCCGATCCGCTCCCGGCGCAGCTCGGTCAGCTTGCGCTCACTCAGTCCGGCCAGCGCCAGGCCGTCGATGTGCACGCTGCCGGACGTCGGGCGGTCGAGCCCCGCGGCGCAGTGCAGGAACGTGCTCTTGCCCGATCCGGACGGACCCATCACCGCGGTGAAGGTGCCCGGCGCGAACTTCATCGAGATCCCGTTCAGGGCGGTGACGGCGTTCCCGCCCCGGCCGTAGACCCGTCGTACCTCGTGCAGGACGACCGAGTGCCCGGTCCCGTCGACTGCTTCCTGCCTGCGTTTCCTCATGCCGCCGACGCTACGGAGGAACGACGGACCGCCCCAGGGTGCTGAGCCACCACCCGTGGTGGGTAAAACTCCACCCCTACGGACGCAGCAGGGCCCGCAGTCCGGCTTTGTAGGTGGCGGGGGTGACGTCACCGATGAGGAGGCGTTGCAGGACGAAGCCCGGGATCATCCCGAACATCACCGCCGCCACGTCCTCGGCCGGCACATCCGCGTCGACCGTGCCATCGGCCTGCGCGCGGCGGGCGATCTCTAGGAAGCCGTTGCGGAGCCCGCAGTACTTGCCGCGCGCGACCTCGCGGATCGCGTCGTTGCGCAGCGCCTCGGACCAGGCCTGGACCGCGACCCGGGTGACGTCGCCACCGGGTCGTTGCGCGATCACCACCACATGCTCGATGGTGGCCTCGAGCGCGGCCAGCGGGGTCAGCGGCTGCTCGGTGGCGAGGATCTTCTCGAAGAGTTCGTCGACGCTGCTGAGGGCGTCCTCCGCGATCGCGGCGACGATCTCCTCCTTGCTCTTGAAGTACCCGTAGACGGCGCCCGCGGACAGCCCGGACTCGCGGATCACGTCCGCCATCGTCGTCTTGTGGAATCCCTCGTCGATCACGCAGGTCCGCGCGGCCGCGACGATCTGCGCGCGGCGGGCGAGCCGGTGTTCCTCGGTGACCTTGGGCACTCTCGCAACATAAAACGAATGTCCGTTCTTGACAAGTCGGCGGCCCGTTGCCAGGCTCGAAACCGATAAAGAACGATCATTCGGTTTTGATGCCCGAGGGAGATCCCCATGACTACTGAGGCGCACGCGGCCGAGCGTCGCCGGCCGCCCCTGATCGCCGTGATCACGCTGCTGACCGCGGTGCTCACGGTGTTCCTGATCGCCTTCGCCTGGCCGTCCGCGCGCTCCGGACCGCGCGACCTCCCGATCGCGGTCTCCGGTCCGGCACCCGCGGTCGCGCAGGTCGAGGCGAGTCTCGGCCAGGCGATTCCCGGTGGCTTCGACATCACCGCCGTCGCGGACCGGCAGGCGGCCGTGCAGCGGATCGAGGACCGGGACGCGTACGGGGCGATCGTGCTGGACGCCGCGCAGCCAGAGGTGCTGACCGCGTCCGCGGGCAGTCCGGCCGTGGCGCAGGTGCTGACCCAGCTGGCCGGCCGCATCCACCCGGACAGCCCGGCCAAGGTCACCGACATCGTGCCGCTGCCGAAGGACGATCCCCGCGGTGC
This sequence comes from Kribbella sp., assembly GCA_035697365.1. GTDB lineage: Bacteria > Actinomycetota > Actinomycetes > Propionibacteriales > Kribbellaceae > Kribbella. The sequence goes on from DASSDE010000964.1 coordinate 8,385, forward strand.
CGGGCTGGCCGCCGGCGCGTTGCCGCTCGTTCTGGGCGGGATCATCGCGGCCGCCGCCCTGACCCAGCTCGTACGGGCGGGTGCGAAGCGGATGATCGGCGCGCTCACGTTCGCCGCCACCGGCGGGCTCGCGCTCGCTGCCGTACTGCAGTACTGGCTGGGCTCGTTCGAGGGCAGCTACCTGGGCAACGCCGGTGTGATCGCGATGTCGATCGCCGCCATCAGTCTCACGCTGCTCGGTCTCGAGTGGTTGCTCGGTACGCCCGGCCTCGCGCTCGGCGGCGCCGTGATGATGCTGCTCGGCAACCCGCTCTCCGGGATGACCAGCGCGCCCGAGATGCTGCCGGGCGGCTGGAGCACGCTGGGTCAGTTCCTGCCACCTGGAGCAGCCGGTACGGCGTTGCGCTCCGTCAGCTTCTTCGACGGTGCGGGCGCCGCGCGACCACTCGTCGTACTGGCCTGCTGGTTGCTCCTCGGGCTGCTGCTCTGCGGCGTCGGCGCACTGCGCGGCCGGGGACGCGCCGTACCCGCTCGCCACGAGGCGCGAGCGGTCGCAGCCTGACAAAGTAGAGGTATGGCAATGCGGTGACCGGATCGTTACGTACCGGTCACCGCGTACCACGGCACGGCTTCGACAACGTTGTCTGTCAAGCATTGACTTAGGCCGAAGCGGACTCCTACGGTCACGGGAAAGCCCGCAGGTTTGGGCCGTGGTACCGGGATGACAACGATTGCCCGAAGGTGGACCGGATGATGGTTAGGAAACGTTTCAAACTGGCGGCCGTGGCGAGTGCGCTGCTGCTGGCGGTCACGGCCTGCAGCCAAGGGTCGACGACCAAGCAGCCGGATGCCGGCAGCTCGCAGAGCTCCGGGCCGGCACACATCAAGATCGCGTACCAGCAGTGGGGTCCGGGCGTCGTGATGAAGACGTTCCTGACCGGTGTGAAGTCCGAGTACGAGGCCGCGCACCCGGGATCCCAGGTCGAGATCGTTCCGGTCGTTGCGAGTGAGAACGACTACTACACCAAGATCCAGTTGATGATGCGGTCGCCGAACACCGCGCCGGACATCGTCTACGAGGACACCTTCCTGATCAACTCCGACATCACCGCGGGGTACCTGAAGCCGCTCGACGACTACATCAAGAACTGGGACCAGTGGGACCAGTTCGAGGACACCGCCAAGGGCGCGGCACGCGGCCAGGACGGCAAGACGTACGGCGTCCCGGACGGTACCGACACGCGGGCACTCTGGTACAACAAGGACATCTTCAAGAAGGCCGGTCTGCCGGTCGACTGGCAGCCGAAGAGCTGGGACGACGTGCTGAGCGCGGCGCGCACCATCAAGCAGAAGGTGCCGGGCGTGATCCCGTTCAACATGTACTCCGGCAAGCCGATGGGTGAGGCCTCGGCCATGCAGGGCTTCGAGATGCTGCTGTACGGCACCAAGGACACCCTGTACAACTACGACCAGAAGAAGTGGGTCGTCGGCAGCCAGGGCTTCAAGGACTCGCTGAACTTCGTCAAGACCGTCTTCTCCGAGGGCCTGGCGCCGTCCCCGAAGGACGCGCTCAGCCCGAACATGGGCAGCAAGGTCGGCACCGAACTGCTGCCGCAGGGCAAGCTCGCGATCGACCTGGACGGCTCCTGGATCTACAGCAACTGGCTGAAGTCCGGCGCCAAGCCGTGGCCGCAGTGGAGCCAGGTGCTCGGCCAGACCGCGATGCCGACCCAGGACGGCGGCGGCAAGGGCAAGGTCAGCCTCTCCGGCGGCTGGACCTGGGCGATCCCGGCCAAGTCGAAGAACTCCGATGCGGCCTGGGACTTCATCAAGACCCTGCAGACGCAGAAGAACGCGGCCAAGTACGCCACCGACGGCGC
>DASSDE010000965.1:0-2672 GCA_035697365.1 Kribbella sp.
GAGTCCCCCTCTTTCCCATTCGTACCAACAGCCACTACTCTCGTGACATGCGCGGACGTAGGTGCCGGAGGGGAAGCCGGCGCACGATCCGTGCTGGAAGTGCGGTGCGCAATGGCATCAAAGAAGTCCGGTGGTGAGCAGCCGCTCGCCGAGGTGAAGTTCCTGACCGTGGCGGAGGTCGCCACGGCCATGCGCGTGTCCAAGATGACGGTGTACCGCCTGGTGCACTCCGGTGAGCTGCCCGCGGTGCGGGTGGGTCGTTCGTTCCGGGTCTCCGAGGATGCCGTGCACGACTACCTCAAAGGCGCCTTCTTCCAGGCCGGATAACAACGAGAAGTCGAAGGGGCCGGATCCACGACGGATCCGGCCCCTTCGCCATCCCGCGCCCGGTCAGCGGGCGAGGAGCGTACGGATGGCAGTGCTGATCTCTGCCGGGGACTCTTCGGCCATGAAATGGCCAGCGGTGGTCGTGCCGTGCTCCAGGTCGGTCGTCCAGGCCTTCCACCGGGCGGCCGCGTCGAAGCCGAGCGCGGCACCCCAGTCCTGCTGGATCACGCTGACCGGCATCCGGAGTTTGTTGCCCGCGGCAAGGTCTTCCGTGTCGTGCGTGACGTCGACGGTGGCCGAGGCCCGGTAGTCCGCGACGATCGACGGCACCGCGGCCCGCGCCGCGTCCAGATAGGTGGCCCGTACGGCAGCCGGAATCGCGGCCGGATCATTCGCCCACAGGTCAAGGAAGTACCCGAAGAACTCGTCCGAACTCGCCGCGATCATCCGCTCCGCGAGTCCCGGTGGCTGCGCCATCAGATACAGGTGGAACCCGACCGCGGCGCTCGTCCCATGCATGACGTCCCACATGTCGAGCGTGGGCAGTACGTCCAGACACATCAAGTGCGTGACGGCGTCCGGATGATCGAGCCCGGCGCGGAACGCGACCAACGCCCCACGATCATGCCCGACCAGGGCGAACCGCTCGTACCCGAGCTCACCCGCCACCGCCACCACATCCGCGGCCATGATCCGCTTCGAGTAACCATCCACCGGCTTGTCACTGGCCCCGTACCCCCGCAGATCCGGACAGATCACCGTGTGATCCGCAGCCAACTCCCGCGCCACCACCCGCCACATCAGATGCGTCTCCGGAAATCCGTGCAGCAACACCACCGCCGGCCCGGAACCGCCTACCGCAACGTTGAGCCGGACGCCGTCCACGCCCGCGATCCGCCGATACCCGAAATCCTCGATCTCCATACCTGTCAGCGTCGCCGACCTGGATGAGCAGCTGATGAGCGCTACCGTGGGCGGGTGGAGTTCGGGGTGCTTGGGCCGGTGGTGGCTTGGGAGGGGGAGCCGGTCGAGCTGAAGGGGCCTCGGCACCGGGCGGTGCTTGCTCGGCTGCTCGTGGCGCGTGGGCGCGTGGTGCCGGCGAGGGTGCTGGTCGACGATCTGTGGGTGCGGCCACCGGACGGTGCGTTGAGCGCCGTACGGACGTTTGTGGCGGCGTTGCGTCGGGCGATCGAACCGGACCGGGCGCCGCGGGCACCTGCTCGGCTGCTCGTCACTTCCGGGCCCGGCTATGCGCTCCGGACTGAGAACGTCGATGCACTGCGGTTCGAGAACGCCGTACAGGCTGATCTTCCGCCGGAGCGGTTGTTGCCGGAACTGCTGGCAGGGCTGGCGTTGTGGCGAGGGCCGGCGTACGCCGAGTTCGCGGACGAGGCGTGGGCGCTGGCCGAGCGTTCCCGGCTGACCGAGTTGCGGCTGCGGGCGGTGGAGCGGGTCGGCGAGACACGGCTGGCGCTGGGACGTGTGGCCGAGGCGGTGCCTGACCTCGACGCCCACGTGACCGAACACCCGTGGCGGGAGGACGCCTGGCGGCTGCTGGCGCTCGCGTTGTACCGCAGCGATCGGCAGGGCGATGCTCTCGCCGTACTGCGTCGAGCCCGAGAGACCCTGGTGAGTCAGCTCGGCGTCGATCCCGGCCCTGCGCTCGCACAGCTCGAACGCGACGTCCTCAACCAGGCAACGCATCTCGCCCCGGCCGGAAGCGTCTGGGAGGAGACCGCCGCCGCGTACGACCGTGCCGTCGGCGGCACCCGGGCGCGGATCGAATCCACTGTCGGCCTGCTGCGCAATCTCGCCGTCACCGGAGGCGGCGGGCTGGAGGCCGCGCGCCGGCACCGGCTCACCGCGATCACCGCAGCGGAGGAACTCGGTGATCCGGACCTCACTGCGCGGGTGATCGGCGCGTACGACGTACCGGCGATCTGGACCCGGTCCGACGACCAGGTCCAGGCGGCCGCGATCGTCACGGCTGCCGAACGGGTACTGCCGACGCAGGACCATCCCAGCATCCGCGCCCGTCTGCTCGCCACGATTGCCGTCGAGTCCCGGGGCTCCCGTGAACCCCGGGCTCGCGAGGCCGCGCTCGAAGCGGAGCAGTTGGCCCGCGGTCTCGACGACCCGGCGCTGCTGGCGTTCACGCTGAACGGCGTGTTCATGCAGACCTGCTACCGCGCCGGTCTGGCGGCCGAGCGGGACTCGATCGGCGCCGAGCTCGTCACGCTCGCGCAGCGCCACAACCTCTTTACCTATGAGGTTCTCGGCCATCTGATCCGTCTGCAGTCGGCCTGCGCACGAGCGGATCACACCGCCTCCGACGAACACGCCGC
>DASSDE010000966.1:0-2255 GCA_035697365.1 Kribbella sp.
CCGTGGCTAGTGTCAAAGAGTCCCTCTGGGACCCGGTAGCCGGGTTCGGCGTCACCTTCCGGACGATGTTCCGGAAGGTGTTCACCGAGCAGTACCCGTTCGAGAAGAAGCCGACCGCCCCCCGGTTCCACGGCCGGCACCAGCTGAACCGCTGGCCCGACGGGCTGGAGAAGTGCATCGGCTGCGAGCTGTGCGCGTGGGCCTGCCCCGCGGACGCGATCTACGTCGAGGGCGCGGACAACACCGACGGCGGCCGGATGTCACCCGGCGAGCGGTACGGCCGGGTGTACCAGATCAACTACCTGCGCTGCATCCTCTGCGGTCTGTGCATCGAGGCCTGCCCGACCCGGGCGCTCACCATGACCAACGAGTACGAGCTCGCCGACACCAGCCGCGCGTCCCTCATCTACGAGAAGAAGGACCTGCTGGCGCCGCTGCTCCCGGGCATGCAGGAGCCGCCGCACGAGATGCAGCTGGGCACGACCGAGAAGGACTACTACCTCGGCCTGACCGGTGCGGCGAAGCCCCAGGGAAGTCAGGCGCAGGGGAGTGACGCCAAATGATGCCCCTGGTCACCGGCTCGCAGGTCGCGTTCTGGCTGCTGGCCCCGGTCATGATCCTGGCCGCGATCTGCATGATCCTGGTCCGTAAGGCGGTGCACTCGGCGCTGCTGCTGGCGACCGTGATGGTCTGCCTCGCGGTCCAGTACGCCGCGCAGGACGCACCGTTCCTGTTCGCGGTCCAGATCATCGTCTACACCGGCGCGATCCTGATGCTGTTCCTGTTCGTCCTGATGCTCGTCGGCGTCGACGCCTCGGACTCGCTGGTCGAGACCATCCGCGGGCAGCGGCTGCTGGCCGGGATCGCCTTCGTCGCCTTCGGCGTGCTGCTGGTCGCCGCGGTCGGCAACGCGATCTACGGGCACCCGACCGGCCTCGCCGACGCGCAGCCGGACGGCAACCCGAAGGGCATCGCGCAGCTGCTGTTCGGCAAGTACGTGTTCGCCTTCGAGGTGACGTCGGCGCTGCTGATCACCGCGGCGATGGGCGCCATGATGCTGGCCCACCGCGAGCGGCTGACCAAGAAGAAGACCCAGCGCGACCACGCCGAGGAGCGGATCCGCAAGTACGCCGAGCAGGGGATCCACCCGGGCCCGCTGCCGACACCCGGCGTACTGGCCCGGCACAACGCCGTCGACACCCCGGCGCTGCTGCCCGACGGGTCGATCGCACCGACCTCGGTGTCCCGCGTACTGCAGGCACGTGGCACCGTGTTCCCCGAAGCCGAGGAGCGCGCGGACGTCGAAGAGGTCCGCGAACTCGATCTCGGCGAGGCCTACCCGCGGGAAGCGGAGAGCACCGACACGACCGGATTCGGGCAGGAGGAAAAGCAGTGACGACCGAGCCGTACATCGTGCTCGCGGCGATTCTGTTCAGCATCGGCGCGCTCGGCGTGCTCGTCCGCCGGAACGCGATCGTCGTCTTCATGTGCGTGGAGCTGATGCTGAACGCCACCAACCTGGCGTTCGTCAGCTTCGCCCGCCAGCACGGCAACCTCGACGGCCAGATCGCCGCCTTCTTCGTGATGGTGGTGGCCGCGGCCGAGGTGGTTATCGGGCTGGCCATCATCATGGCCATCTTCCGTACGCGTCGCTCGGCCTCGGTCGACGACGCCAACCTGCTGAAGTACTGAGGTAAGCAACCGATGAGTCATGAGCTGACGTGGCTGCTGGTCGCGGTACCGGCCCTGTCCGCGGCGATCCTGTTGCTCGGTGGCAAGGCCACCAACACCTGGGGTCACCTGCTGGGCACGCTGGCGCCGGTGATCTCCTTCGCCTTCGGTGTCGTCCTGTTCTTCCAGATGCAGGGCAAGGCCGACGACGAGCGGTCCGAGACGGTCCGGCTGTTCGAGTGGTTCTCGGTCGGCCACATCAAGGTCGACTTCACGCTGCTGATCGACCCGCTGGCGATCCTGTTCGTGCTGCTGATCACCGGTGTGGGTTCGCTGATCCACATCTACTCGATCGGCTACATGGAGCACGACCCGCGGCGGCGCCGGTTCTTCGGGTACCTGAACCTGTTCATCGCGTCGATGCTGCTGCTCGTACTGGCCGCCGACTACCTGCTGGTCTTCGTCGGCTGGGAGGGCGTCGGTCTGGCGTCGTACCTGCTGATCGGCTTCTGGCAGCACAAGAACTCGGCCGCGGTCGCCGCGAAGAAGGCGTTCGTGGTGAACCGGGTCGGTGACATCGGCCT
>DASSDE010000967.1:0-6290 GCA_035697365.1 Kribbella sp.
GGCCAGGTGGTCGCGAAGATGCAGATCTCCACCGACCGCGGCGCGAACTGGCGGACCGTACACAGCCCGCCGCCGAGCCTGAGCACCCCGCCGATCGCCTTCGACGACGGAACAGCCCTGATGCTCGGCGGCCGCGCCGGCGACCGGCCGCGGCTGTACCGGGTCCGCGACGGCGCCGCAAAGCTGGACGGCGGCTACCCGGGCGACCTCGCCGAACTCGACGGCGACGAGCACCTGATGTACGGCTTCGAGATCCCCCGGCGCCGCACCACCGAGGTCGTCGTGAGCACCGACGAAGGCAAGACCTGGTCGAAGTTCGCCCCGCGTTAGTGGTGCTTGGTGGCGCCCTTGAGGGTCTTGTCCACGGCGTTCTTCGGGCCGTAGACGGCGATGCCGACGAGGTCCAGTTCGGTGGTGTGGACGGCGCGGACCGCGGCGCGGTTGTCGTTGTCGTTGCCGGTGGCGAACAGGTCCTGGGTGAACACCGAGTGCTCGATCCCGCGGCCGCGGGCGCGTTCGTGCGCGACGGTCATGAACTCCTTGGAGCCCTCGAACACCATCACCGGCTGCCGGAACATCGGCAGGTACCGGACCTCGTCGGCATCCTCGTACGGCTCACCGACCACCTCGGGATGGGTACCCGCGATCCCACTCACCAGGAACGCGGTCACATTCAACCGCTGCCAAACAGCCAGGTCGTCGCGCAGCAACACTGCAATCTTGGTATCAAACTTTTCCACCCCCCGATGGTCAACGCCCAGAACACCAACCGTCTTGTACGTTCTTAACCCGCTTCAGCAGTACGGCGGGTTCGACGTGACTGCTGTGCAGACGCGGAGGAACAGGTTGAAGAGCCGGTAGAGGTGGAGCATGTCGGCTTCCACCACGACTGTGCGGTCGTCGCGGCGGGTTACGCCGGGGATCGCGGTGAGGTGGGAGGTGACCGATGCGGACTGCCAGCGGACGGCCAGGGTGCGTGACCCGGTCGGTCGCGTCGCCGGGGTCAGGGCGGCCAGGGCTTGTGTGGTCGTGGCCTCGATCGCGCTCCGGGCCTCCGCGACCGGTACGAGCTGCGCGGCGAAGCGGTCCTTGGCGAACTTCACCGGTACGGTCGCGACCGACGGGTCCCACGCCTTCATCTCGTCGCACGCGGTGTCGTCGCCGGTCAGGAGCGCGACCGGTACACCGTACGCAGCCGATGCCGCGTGGAACAGACCGATCTCGCCGGTGACCTCGTCGTCGAGCCAGATGTCCTCGATCTCGTGGCCCATGAAGCTGTGGCTCAGCACGCCGAGCACACCGGCGCGGGCGTGGTACCCGATGCACAGCACGGCGTCGTGCTCCGCGGTCAGGCCCTCCATCATGCCCATCGGCTTCGGACGGCCCTTGATCAGCTGCGCGCGCGGGTCCAGCAGGTCCGGGAGCAGGTTCCGCATCGGGCCGTGCGCGTCGTTCACCAGTACGTCGGTGGCGCCGGCGGCGTACGCACCGCGGATCGCGGCGTTCACGTCCTCGGTCATCAGCACCCGGCCGCGCTCGTAGTCGCGGCCCGGCGGCTGTACGTCCTCCGCGTCGACGACTCCGGTGATGCCTTCCATGTCCGCGCTCAGATAGACCTTCACATCCCAGAGCGTATGTTCTTCGTATGAGCAGTGGCGCCGTGGTTCGGGCGTGGCGGCCCGGACTGCCCGGACTCGTCGAGGTCCTGCACGCCCACTTCCCGACGCACGCGTATCCGAGCCACACCCACGACGCATGGACCGTGCTGATCGTCGACGAGGGTGCCGTCCGGTACGACCTGGACCACCACGAGCACGGTCTCGCGCAGGCGCAGGTTTCGCTGTTGCCACCGCACGTGCCGCACGACGGCCGCTCGGCACTCCCCGGTGGCTTCCGGAAACGGGTGCTGTACCTGGCGCCGGACCGGCTCGGAGAGGGACTGATCGGGGCAGCGGTCGATCAGCCCGAGTACGTCGACCCGCTGCTGCGGCACCGGATCCACCAACTCCACGGGGTGCTCCTGGGCGGCCAGGAGGACCTGGAGGCGCAGAGCAGGCTGACGTTGATCGAGGAGCGTCTCGGCCAGCATCTGCGGCGGCAGGTCGTGGCACCGGCCGACCGGAGCGACACGGGCGTGGCCGGCGCGTTACGCGATCTGCTGGACGCGAACGTACCGGACGGAATCACGCTGGAGGACGCGGCCAAGGTCGTGCATGCGCATCCGGCGCATCTGGTCCGCGCGTTCACCCGGGAGTACGGGATGCCGCCGCACCGGTATCTGACCGGTCGGCGAGTCGACCTGGCCAGGCGCTACCTGCTGGACGGGCGCCCGGCGGCCGAGGTGGCGACGCTGGCCGGGTTCTACGACCAGTCCCACTTCACCCGGCACTTCAAGAAGGTCCTCGGGGTCACACCGACGAGTTTTGTTCGGGCCTGACAGGAGCCTTGGCTGCCTTGGCTGCCTTGTCTGCCTTGTACGCGCGGACGCCCCAGGTCCCGAGCAGCGCGGCGATCAGCAGGTTCACGATGATCAGGATCGTGTGCGCGACGTAGTACCCGGTCGGGCGGTCCTCGGTGTCCATCAGCGCCTTGATGAAACGCAGGTACGTGACAACGTTCCAAACCGCGATGCCGAGCAGGACGTAGGCGTGCTTTCTTTCGAGTTTCACTCAGCCATTCTGACTCGGGCGGTCGACCATCCGGAGCAGCTGGGTACGGTTGGCTACTCCGAAGCGTCGGTAAAGGCGGGTCAGCTGGGACTCGACGGCCTTCACGGACAGGTACAGCGCGGCGGCGATCTCGCGGTTCGTGGAGCCGTCGCGGACCATCGAGACGATCTGCTGCTCGTTGTCGGTCAGCTCCGAGGGCTGCCGGCTCCGGCTCGGTACGTCGAGGCGCGCGAGCTCGGTCTCGGCCACCTCGCGCCAGGCGGACGCACCGTAGGACTCGAACTGCTCGATCGCGTCCAGGAACGCGGTCCGGGCGACCGAACGCCGGCGCGCCTGCCGGGCGATCCGGCCGCGGGTCAGCTCGCCGCGCGCGAGATCGATCGGGTAGACCCGGTCCCCGGCCGTCCTGATCGACCTGTCCAGCAACTCCAGCGCGGCGGCCGGGTCACCTTGCTTGGCGACGAGCAGCGCCTCGGCGCGGTCCAGGCCGAGCTTGACCACGACGCGGTCCAGGTTCTCGGCGCGGGTGCGGATCTCGGCGATCAGGGCGGCCGCGTCGTCCAGCCGGCCGGCCGCGACCAGCGCCTCCGCATAGTCGGCGTGCCACGGGATCACCGCGGGGTCGAACGGCATCGCCGCCTCCCCCGACTCCGCGATCGCGTCGAACGCCTCCACCGCGCGCTGTGGGTCGCCGGTGAGGACGCCGATCAGCCCGAGCGCGGCGAGCGCCGGCCCGGTCCACTCGTCGTTCCCGACCAGGCGGACGGCCTCCAGCGCGGACTCGGCGAGCTGCCGGGCCGCGGACGCCGTACCACCGGCCCACTCCGCGCGGCTGGCGATCACCAGGCCGACCTCGGCCTCGTCGCCGATGTCCTGCATCAGCTGATGGCACTCGTGCCCGGAGACCAGCGCGTCGGCACCGCGCCCGCTGCGCTCGTAGATCGCCGTCGCGGAGATCAGTACGGACGCCAGCCAGCGCATCGCACCGTGGTCGCGGACCTCGTCGGCCAGCGCGTTGATCTCGGTGATCGCCTCGGCGGTCCGGCCGCGGAACAGCTGCTGCATCGCAGCCATCTGGCGGGCGTTCATCGTGGTCCGGGTCAGCGGCAGGCCCTTCGCCAGCTCGGCGGCCTGCTGCAGTACGGCATCGGCGGACTCGCCGGCGTCGCGGACCACCAGCACCGAACTGGCCGCGCTCAACGCGTCGACGACCGCCTCGGTGTCACCGGCCTCGCGAGCCAGCTGCTCGGCGATCCGCGCGTGCTCCTGCGCCTCGTCGAGGCTGCGGTCGAAGTAGTGGCTGTTGCTGAGCTCGATCCGGACCCGGGCCTCGAGCGCCTTGTGACCGGCGGCCGCGGCGAACGCCTCGTCGAGCAGCTCGACCCGGCGGTCCCGCTCCGGCCACACGGCATCGGCACAGAGCAGCAGCGCGGGGACCTTGGTCTTCGGCGTCGTGGCGACCTGGGCGGCAAGCTGCGCCATGTCCGCCGACTCGGCCATGTGACCGGCGGCGGTCGCGTCGTCGGCCGCGCGGGTCAGCCGGCGGGCACGTTCGTCGGGCTCGGTCAACGGCGTCCGCTCCGCGCTCAGTCGCCAGAGCGTCGCCGCCGCGCCGGGTGCGCCACGGCCGGCGGCGACCGTGGCGGCCTCCTCGATCGCGGTGGCCAGGTGTGCGTCGGCCGCCTGGGTGGCGAGTGCGCGATGGGTCGCGTTCTCGACCGGTTCGTCGACCACCGCGGCGAGCTTCGCGTGCGCCCGCCGGCGGTCGGCCGAGGTGGCCTCGGCGTACACGAACTCGCGCAGCAACGGGTGCGTGAAGCGGAGCCGCTCGGCAGAGATGTCGATCAGCCCGAGTGACTCGGCCTCGGCCAGCTCTGTGTCGATCGGCCGGTCGAGCGACCGGGCGAGCTGGGTGGTGGTCGGGCGTGGCGACGACGCGGCATGCAGCAGCAGCTCGTGCGTACCGGTCGACAGGTCCGCGAGCCGCTCGCCGAGCAGCGTCTTCAAACGGCTGGAGACCGGGAGCGGATCGTTCGGCGAGACGCTCTTCGGATGCCGCAGCACGGCGCGGCCGAGCTCCAGGGCCATGAACGGGTTGCCGGCGCTCGCGGCGAAGATCCGGCGGGCGGTACGGACCGGGAGCGGGCTGGACAGTCGCTGCCGGAGCAGGCCGAGCACATCGGGCTCCGTCAGCGGCGGGACCTCGAGCTGCAGGACGGGCTCGGGGCAGGCGTCGACCATCATCGGGAGGTCCCCGTCGGCCACCTGCTCGGTGGCCAGCAGGTGCACGCCCTCGTCCAGCCGGCGAGCACAGAACGTGAGCACCTCGAGGCTGGACGGGTCCACCCACTGGATGTCGTCGACCACGATCAGGACCGGACCCGTGGTGGCCAGGCGGCGGAGCACGTGCAGTACGGCGAGACGTACCGCGAGCTCGTCACGCACCGTGTCCGGCGCGCTGGCCTTCAGCAGCGCCACCTCGAGCGGCTGGCGGAGGTGGTCGGGCAGCACCTGCCAGGCGAAGTCGAGCTGGTTCGACAGCAGGTCGAGGAGTGTGACGTACGGCAGGCCGGCCTCGGAGTTGGAGGGCGCGGCGCTCAGGATCCGGCAGCCCTCGCGACTGCGGTCCGCGACGAGCGCCCGGCCGAGCGCAGACTTTCCGATACCGGTCGGGCCGTACAGCAGCACACTTCCACTGGTCTCGAGCTGCTTGGTAGCACGCTCGACCAGTCCGCTCCGGCCAACCAGCTCGTCGTCTGTCATCCAGCTCCCCGAAGGATTACCTGCGCCGACTATCACAGCTTACGGGCGATCGACACGGCGAGTGTCACATGAGGAAATGTGTTGGCCACCATCCTGACATCCATTACTGCCCAGTTCCGAGCAGTCAGGGCGGCACGATCGTGCCGGGGCACCGGATGGTCTTCAGCCGGATGGTCTTCAGATGGACTCCAGGTCGCGTTCGATGGCGGCGAGCTCCGCCTCGGTGCCCTGCACCTTGGGGCCGGTGAACCAGCGGCGCGCCGAAGCGAACCAGTACGCGGCCGCGAAGCCGAGCACGACCAGGACTGCGATCGGCGTGTAGTTGAAAGTGCTACCGGTGACCGGACTGACCTGCGGCAGCATGAACAGGATCGTGATGAAGCAGACCCAGACGATCGCGACGATACCGATCGGGCGGCTCCAACGACCGAGGTTCCACGGGCCGGGCTGGAAGCGGTTGCCCTGCAGCAACCGGAGCAACGTGGGCAGCACGTAGGCGATGTAGAGGCCGATCACCGCGATCGACGTGACCGCTGCGTACGCCGTCGCGTTCCACAGGTACGGCAGACCGAGCACGAACGCGCCGCCGGCGGCCAGCCAGATGGCGTTGGTCGGCGTCCGCGTGCGGTGGTTGATCTTGTGCCAAAGCCTCGAGCCGGGCAGCGCACCGTCCCGCGAGAACGCATAGATCATCCGCGAGTTCGCGGTCACCGACGACATCCCGCAGAACAGCTGGGCGCCGATCACCACGAGCAGCAGGATCTTCCCCGTCACCTGGCCGACCGCGTCGATGAAGATCTGCGCGGGCGGTACGCCAGTTGAGCTGTCGAGCGCCCCGTCGTAGCTCTGGATCGCGAA
>DASSDE010000968.1:0-7775 GCA_035697365.1 Kribbella sp.
CAACGTCGGTGACTGCGCCGGTATGGCGGCCGACCTGTTCGAGTCGTACGCCGTGATGCTGGTGGCCTCGCTGATCCTGGGCAAGGCCGCGTTCGGCGAGCAGGGCCTGATCTTCCCGCTGATCGTGCCGGCCATCGGCGCCATCACCGCGGTCATCGGTGTCTTCCTGACCCGCCCGCGGACCGGTGAGAACGGCCTGCGCACGATCAACCGGGCGTTCTACATCTCGGCGGTCGTGTCCGGCGTGCTCTGCGCGGTGGCGGCGTTCGTCTACCTGCCGTCGAGCTTCAAGGATCTGACCGGCGCGGCCGGCACCGCGATCGCGAACACCGACGGCGACCCGCGGCTGATCGCGACCATCTCGGTCATCATCGGCATCGTGCTGGCGGCCATCATCCTGGCGCTGACCGGTTACTTCACCGGCACCGAGGACAAGCCGGTCAAGGACGTCGGCAAGTCGTCGCTGACCGGCGCCGCGACCGTGATCCTGTCCGGTATCTCGGTCGGCTTCGAGTCCGCCGTCTACACCGCCGTGGTGATCGCGGCGGCCGTGTACGGCGCCTTCCTGGTCGGCGGTTCCGGTGTGGTCGCGCTGTTCGCGATCGCGCTGGCCGGTTGTGGCCTGCTGACCACCGTCGGCGTCATCGTCGCGATGGACACCTTCGGCCCGGTCTCCGACAACGCGCAGGGCATCGCCGAGATGTCCGGCGACGTGGACGGCGAAGCGGCCCAGATCCTCACCGAGCTGGACGCCGTCGGCAACACCACGAAGGCGATCACCAAGGGCATTGCGATCGCGACCGCCGTACTGGCCGCGACCGCGCTGTTCGGGTCCTACACCGACGCGATCCGCATCTCGCTCGCCGACAACTACGCCAAGTTCGAGGCCGACGCGCTGGTGTTCAACCCGGGCACGCTGGTCGGCCTGATTCTCGGTGCCGCGGTCGTGTTCATGTTCTCCGGTCTCGCGATCAACGCCGTCGGCCGGGCCGCCGGTGCGGTCGTCTACGAGGTCCGTCGTCAGTTCCGCGACATCCCCGGGATCATGGACGGCACCGGCAAGCCGGAGTACGGCAAGGTCGTCGACATCTGCACCCGCGACTCGCTGCGTGAGCTCGCGACGCCGGGTCTGCTGGCGCTGACCGCGCCGATCGCCGTCGGTTTCGGCCTCGGCGCCGCGGCGCTGGCCGGCTACCTGGCCGGTGCGATCGGCGCCGGTACGCTGATGGCGGTCTTCCTGGCCAACTCCGGTGGTGCCTGGGACAACGCCAAGAAGCTGGTCGAGGACGGCAACCACGGCGGCAAGGGTTCGGACGCGCACGAGGCCACCATCATCGGTGACACCGTGGGCGACCCGTTCAAGGACACCGCCGGTCCGGCCATCAACCCGCTGATCAAGGTGATGAACCTGGTCTCGGTGCTGATCGCGCCGGCGGTCGTCGGGATGTCGTCGATCGGCGACGACACCAACACCGCGCTGCGGATCGTGATCGCGGTCGTCGCCGTGATCATCCTGGCCGCGGCCGTGTTCGTCTCCAAGCGCCGGGAGTCGGTCATCGCCGACACCCCGGCGGAGGCGAAGGCCGCTGCCTGACGCACTGCCTGCAAACGCAACGGCCCGCCGGTCTCACCGGCGGGCCGTTCCGCATCTCTGGACCCGCGCCGCGTGCCCGTTTACTGTCGACGTACGACGGAATGCGGGGAGGTAGCGTGATGTCTCGACGGCTACCGGCCTTGCTGTTCCTGGTCCTGGCAGGGCTGCTGGCGACGGTGCAGCCGGCGAACGCGGCGACTCCGCAACCGGACTCGGTCTATCTGTACGCCGCGCATCAGCACAATCTGACGATCATCGCGGCCGCCCATGCGGCCACCACCCATGGCAGTACGGCGTGTGTGCGCAAGACCGCCGCGCAGCTCGAGCGCGATCATCGCAAGCTCGCCGCGCAGGAGGTCGACCTCGCAACCCGCTTCAGCATCGTGCTCGTGACGGTGCCGTCGCTCGCGCAGCGCAAGCAGCTCGAAGCCCTCGCCGCGAAGGCCGGCAAACCCGGGTACGACGCGGCGTGGACGGCGCTGCAGCGGCAGGAGCACCAGCAGTACCTGACGCTGGTCGAGGGGGACGTACCGAAGAACGCATCGCCTGCTGTCGAGTCGATCGCCGACGGCGCCAAGCCGGTGATCGAGATGGATCTGCGTCTGGTGGCGGGACCATGCCGCGCCGGGACCGGTACGCCGGTGGTATCGACCGGGGACGGCGGTCAGCACGCCGATCAGCAGAAGGCCCGTTCGCGCGCGGCGCTGATCCTGCTGGCGATCGGCGTGATCCTGCTGCTGGTCGGCAAGTCGATCTCGTTCCGCCGGCGCCTGCTCGGCATCGCGGCGCTCGCGGCGGGGCTCGTGATGCTGTTCGGCGGACAGCCGTCCACCACGGGCAAAGTCCCTGATCAGGGCAAGCCCGCGTCCGACCGGGACGCTGCCGTACCGCCGGTGAAGCTGAAGCTGCCTGGATACCTCGAGGCGACGGTACGTCCGGTCGCGACGGCCGCCAACGGGCAACTCGACGTACCGAAGTCGGCCGATGTCGGGTGGTGGGCCGCAGGGGCGGCGCCGGGTGCGTCGGACGGTACGGTGCTGCTCGCCGGCCATGTCGACACGACGCGCGGGCTCGGGGTCTTCGCGCCGCTGTCGGAGGTGCCGGTCGGCACCAGGGTTGCCGTCACGGCCGGGACCGGTGACGTCCACTGGTACCGGATCGTGGCGCGCAAGACCTATCGCCAGAGCGCGCTGCCCGCGGACCTGTTCCAGGGAGCTGTGAAACCACGGCTGGCGCTGGTGACCTGTACGGGCGCGTACAACCACAAGACCCATCGCTACAGCCAGAACCTCGTGCTCTACGGCGTACCGGTGGACTGACCCATCTGGCGGTGACTTCCAGCTTCGTAGCCGGAAGTACGACGCCCGTCGACTTTCGGCTGATGTGCGGGGCCGCGGGATCGGGGATCGTCGGGGTTGTGGTCAGGGTTTCAACCGATGGCGACGGCCGCCGCAACGACGGCAGAATCAACCCAGGGGTGGACACACCGGATCCGTCCGGGGTCCGATGCCTGGGCCCTGGTGGACCTGGATACTGATCTCATCAGCACCGACCCTCCTGCCCGGGGGAACGAAATTTCGCGCCACACCGAACGAGGAGTACGGCGATGATCGAGGCAAAGGGCCTCACCAAGCGATACGGCGAGACAGTTGCCGTTGACAACCTGTCTTTCGAGATCAAGCCCGGCAAGGTGACCGGCTTCCTCGGTCCGAACGGCGCCGGCAAGTCCACCACGATGCGGATGATCCTCGGCCTGGACACCCCGACGGGCGGATCTGTCACGATCGACGGCCAGCTGTACCGCGACCTGAAGCGGCCGCTGACCAAGGTCGGCGCGCTGCTCGACGCCAAGTGGGTGCACCCGAACCGGTCGGCCCGCGCCCACCTGACCTGGATGGCGGCGTCCAACAAGCTGCCGAAGAGCCGCGTGGAGGAAGTGCTCAGCCTGGTCGGCCTGACCGAGGTCGCCGGCAAGCGGGCCGGCAACTACTCGCTCGGTATGTCCCAGCGACTCGGCATCGCCGGCGCCCTGCTCGGCGACCCGGAGATCCTGCTCTTCGACGAGCCGGTGAACGGCCTCGACCCGGAGGGCATCGTCTGGATCCGCCAGTTCATGCACCGGCTTGCCGACGAGGGCCGGACGGTCTTCGTCTCCAGCCACCTGCTGTCCGAAATGGCGCTGACCGCCGAAGAGCTGGTTGTGATCGGCCGCGGCAAGCTGATCTCCCAGTCCAGTACGACGGAATTCGTCGACCGCGCCAGCGGCAGCAGCATCAAGGTCCGCAGCCCCCAGCTCGACGAACTGCAGAGCGTCCTGCAGCAGAACAGCCTGAAGACCCGGATCGACGACGTCGAGGGCCAGGGCCGGGTGTTGTTCATCGACGGCGAGGCGACCACCGACCAGATCGGTGAGACTGCCGCCGCGAAGGGCATCACGCTGCACGAGCTGAGCCTGCAGCGCGGCTCGCTGGAGCAGGCGTTCATGCAGATGACCGGTGACTCGGTCCAGTACCACGCGGCCGACGCGACGCAGGTCTCGGCCGTCACGCAGGCCGAGGCGATCGTCGCGCAAGAGGAGCAGAACTGATGTCCCTGATCACCGTGGAGCGGATCAAGCTCTTCAGCACCCGGTCGCCGTGGTGGTGCATGGTGCTCGCGCTGGCCCTCGCCGACGGATTCGTCACGCTCGGCTTCATCTTCGCTCCGGACAACATCACCCGGGACTTCCGGCCGGTCGACACGATCAGTACGTACAACTTCGGCCTGATGGTGATGATGGTGATGGCGGCACTCGCGGTCACCACCGAGTACCGCTTCGGCACCATCCGGACCAGCTTCCTGTCGGTCCCGCAGCGGACTCCGGTCCTGCTCGCGAAGACAGGCGTCGCGGCCGTGCTGAGCGGCCTGATCGGCCTGATCTCTGCCTTTGTGGCTCTGGGGCTCGGCAACATCCTGGTGCCGGACGCCGATCTCGGGCTGACCACCGGCGCCGATTGGCGGGCGATTGCCGGTGTCGCACCGGTCTATCTGCTGTCCGCGGTGATCGCCGTCGCGGTCGGCATCATGGTCCGGCAGAGCGCCGGTGCGATCGCGATCGTGATCTGCTGGCCGCTGCTGATCGAAGGCATCGGCCGCGCGATCCCGAAGGTCGGCGACTTCATCGGTGACTGGGGCCCGTTCTCCCGCGTCGACTGGTGGCTGACCGGCGACCAGAAGCCTGGCGGGAACGCCGGTCCGCCGTCGGCGCACGCTGCGGTGATGGGTCCGACCTGGTCACTGGTGTACTTCGCCGCCTGGGCGATCGGCCTGCTGGTGATCGCGCTGGTGATCGCCAAGAAGCGCGACGCCTGACCAGAACGACCCCGGCCGAGGTTGAGGGGCCTCGGCCGGGGCCAGATACCCGACCGGGCTGAGGGGTCCTGGTCGCACCGGCCCGTGGAGTTCCAGTACATCACCGGACCTCCACGGGCCGTTCTTGTCTCGCTCTCCCGACGTCCGAAGATTCGTGGCTTGTGGGCAGCGGATCTTCGGACGTTGCGGGCGGATCACGCGAGCGCTTAGCCTGCCGCGCATGACGGACTGGGCGCAGGTGTGTGAGGCGGGGTTCGCCGTACCCGAGGGACGGCCGCTGGGGGAGTTGGTGGCCGAGCTCGTGGGGATGTTGCGGTCGCCGGATCCGGTGGTGCGGGACCGGCAGGCGTACTCGATCCTCGCCACCTGGATCAGCCGCGGCGTGCTGTCCGAGCAGGAGCTGCGCGAGCTCGGCGACCGGATGATCCCGCGGTTCGGTGATGCCGAGCTGCAGGCGCGGACGTTCGCGCCGCTGATCCTGGACGTGATCGTCAGCACCGGCGTCTACGCGCCGGAGTGGGTGCCGCCGTTCGAACGCTGGTACGTCGCGGAGCAGGACCTGCGTGGGTACGACGACAAGCTCGGCTGGCTGCACGCGGTGGCGCACGGGGCGGACCTGCTCGGGACACTCGGGCAGCACCCGGCCGTCGAGCCGGTCCAGATGCTCCGGCTCGGGATCGGGCGGTTGCTGACACCGACGCCGTACGTGCTCCGCGACCTCGAGGACGACCGGCTCGGGTACGCGCTTGCCGCGACGCTGACCCGGCCGGACCTGACCGACACCGACGCCACCGACTGGCTCGACCCGGCGATCCGGATCCTGGCGAACCCGCCCACCGAAGGGTTCCCGCCCGAGGTGACGAACACGCTGCGGACGCTACGGGTGCTGTATGTCCTGTCCGACCACGGTCTGCGGGTCGGCGATGCGAAGAAACTCACAGGGATCCCGCAGGCCGAACAGGTCAAGGCCAAACTCGCGGACGTGTTCCGGGTCGTCACGCCGTACTATCTCTGAGCTGTGCGGGGTGCCTTCCGGCGCCCAAGGCAACTGGCCGGCGGTCCAGGAAGCATCCGACTTTCGTCTGGACTTTCCCTGAATCCTCCCGGAGGAACGGCATGTCGTGATCCAGGGCGGAGTACAGGTGGTGTCAGGTGGCAGTGGGGACTCGGTCCGTGGCAGGGTCTCTGCTGGCACGCCATGGCCCCCTCCCATGGTGGTGTCAACGCCACTACCCGAGTAGTGCCAACACCATCAGTTCTGGTCCCTGACGACGTTAACTTTGAGCTACAAGAGCCGTTCGGGGGCGCAGTCGAGAGAGGGCGCGTAGAAGTCATGGTTGCGACATACCTGAAGCGTTGGGTCGGCAGCCGGATCCTCAACAGGACCACTCGTAAAGGTGGTCTCGATCTGTCGAAGATGCGGATGTTTCCCAGCGCGGTCTCGATGCCGCTGCGCAGGCAGGGTCTGGACCCCGTGCCCGAGCTCGGCGCCGTGCGGGAGACCGAGCCGGTGCACAAGCTGGCCCACCTGTTCGGGCTGAACGTCTGGGTCGTGAGCGGGCATGCCGAGGCCAAGTACGTACTCTCCAACGAAGAGGACTACAGCCACGACATCCGCCCCCTGGTCGGCTCCGATCCGAACAAGCCGTCCGAGGGGATCGGCGGCCTCGGGTTCACCGACCCGCCGGACCACACACGACTGCGCAAGCTGCTCACCCCTGAGTTCACCAAGCGGAAGCTGGCCCGCCTGGAACCGGCGATCGAGAAGATCGTCAACGACCAGCTGGACCAGATGGAGGCCAAGGGCTCGGTCGTCGACATCGTCGCGGACTTCGCCTTCAACGTGCCGTTCCTGCTGATCGCGGACCTGCTCGGTGTCGAGGAGCAGGACCGGGACCGTTTCCGGGCGCTCGGGCCGGCCCGGTTCGACATGTCCGGCGGTGGGATCGGGCTGTTCGGGTCGGCGAGCGAGTCCCGCGAGTTCCTGTTCGAGATCGTCCGGAAGCAGCGCGCGCACCCGGGTGACGGGTTGATCGGGTCGATCATCCGGGACAAGGGCGACGCGATCGACGACGTCGAGCTCGGTGGGCTCGCCGACGGTGTGTTCCTGGGCGGGTACGAGACCTCGGCCAGCATGCTCGCGCTCGGCACCCTGGTGCTGCTGCGCGACCCCGAGAACTTCGAGCGGATCCGGAACGAGCCGGGTGCCGTCGACGTGATCGTCGAGGAGCTCCTGCGGTACCTGACCGTGGTGCAGGTGGCGTTCCCGCGGTTCGCCCGGCACGATCACGAGCTGTTCGGGCAGCAGGTGAAGAAGGGCGACCTGGTCGCGGTGTCGTTGTCCGGGGCGGACCGGGACAAGGGGCTGTTCGGCGCCGACGCCGAGGAGTTCTACCCGCGCCGTACGGTGTCGTCCGCGCACCTCGCGTTCGGCCACGGCATGCACCGGTGCGTCGGCGCCGAACTCGCCCGGATGGAGCTCCGCGCCGCGTTCACCGCCCTCGCGCACCGCTTCCCGGACCTCGCCCTCGCCGTCCCGGAAGAACAACTCCGCTTCCGCGACTTCTCGATCGTCTACGGCATCGACGCCCTCCCCGTACGCCTCCGAGCCACCACCCCCGAACAAGCCGCCGGCTAACCACCCGACCCGCCCCGGCCCCGATCAAACCGCTCCCGTCGCATCGCGGCGAACCCACCACATGCGCGGTCAAGCCATTGCTACTCGTCAGTCCCGATCTGGTGATGCCTGTTCCGGGTGGGGTGCGGGGTGGTGCTCGAGTCCTGTGGGAGGGGGCTGGGAGGGTACGGCGCGTGCGGTAGTTGTGGCACT
>DASSDE010000969.1:0-7108 GCA_035697365.1 Kribbella sp.
CGGCGCGAGCCCCTGGTGTGGAACCTGACCGAGAGCGAGCACCGCGACGGCCGCAGCCGGTTCTGCATCCTCAAGGGCGGGTCGCACTACCGTGCGGAGGGCTCCGACTGGTACGCCGACGGCGGGCCGCAGGAGCCGGAGGTCAGCTTCAAGCTGGTGCTCACCGGCGGCGGGCTGGACCGCTCGCCGACCATCGGCTTCCGGTGTGCGGGATGAGGCCTGCCGCCCTTGACGGTGTGAAGGTGCTGGAGGCGGCGACGCTGTTCGCGGGACCGCTGGCGGCGACCTTCCTCGGCGACTTCGGTGCCGACGTCACGAAGATCGAGCACCCGGCCCGTCCGGACGCGGCGCGCACGCACGGCGCGTCCAAGGACGGTGTCGGCCTGTGGTTCAAGACCCTCGGCCGGAACAAGCGGCTCGCGACGCTGGACCTGTCCCGTGGGCGGGACGTGTTCCTCTCGCTGGTCAGGTCCCATGACGTGCTCGTCGAGAACTTCCGTCCGGGGACGCTGGAGCGCTGGGGGCTGGGTCCCGACGTGCTGCTGGAGGCGAACCCGCGGCTGGTGATCGCGCGGGTGACGGCGTTCGGGCAGGTCGGGCCGTGGTCGCGGCGTCCTGGGTTCGGGTCGCTGGCCGAGGCGATGAGCGGGTTCGCGGCGGTCACCGGTGAGCCGGACGGGCCGCCGACGCTGCCGCCGTTCGGCCTCGCGGACGGGATCACCGCGCTCGCCACGGCGTACGCGGTGCTGGTCGCGCTCCGCGAGCGGGATCGCTCCGGCGCCGGACAGGTGATCGACATGGCGATCATCGAGCCGATCCTGATGATGCTCGGCGGCGGTATCACGGCGTACCAGCAGACCGGGTACGTGCAGCCGCGGCTCGGGAACCGCTCGTCGAACAACGCCCCGCGGAACGTGTACCAGACGCTTGACGGCCGGTGGGTCGCGGTGTCGACCAGTTCGCAGAGCATCGCCGAGCGGGTGGTGACGCTCGTCGGGCGCCCGGACCTGGTCGCGCAGCCGTGGTTCGCGACCGGACGCGAGCGGGCCCAGCACGCCGACGAACTGGACGAGGCGGTCGGCTCGTGGATCGCTGCGCGTCCGCTCGAGCTCGTGATGGACGAGTTCGAGAAGGCCGAGGCCGCGGTCGGGCCGGTGCACGACATCCGCGGGATCGTCGGCGATCCGCAGTACGCCGCGCTCGGGACGATCACCCAGGTGGACGACGACGAGCTCGGCGGGCCGGTCGAGATGCAGAACGTACTGTTCCGGCTGTCCGAATCGCCGGGGGAGATCAAGTGGGCCGGACGGCCGCACGGCGCGAACACCGACGAGGTGCTCGCCGAGATCGGCGTCACCCCGGACCAGCTCGCCGCGCTGCGAGCAGCAGGAGTCGTTTAGGCCGTGGCTCCTAATCCCACGCCTACTGCGCGGCACTCGGCGGGCACCTCGGTGCGCTGGAGGAAAGGGAACGATGAAACCACATCGACTCCTTCCCTCCAGCGCACCGAGGCACTCCGCCGAGCACCTGCTCGCGACGGCGTGGGATCAGGAACCACGGCCTGGAGGGGGAGTTCGAGGTGCTGACCGCACTGTACGTGCCGGCCAACCGGCCGGACCGGTTCGCGAAGGCTGTTGCCGCCGGGCCTGATCTGGTGGTGTTCGACCTGGAGGACGCGGTTCCGGTCGCGGACAAGGCGGATGCCCGCGGCTGGGCAGTGCCCTGGATCGCCGCGAACGCGCGAGGTCCCGTCGAGATCCGGGTGAACGCGCTGCACTCGCCGTGGATTGCGGACGACCTGGCCGCGGTGTCCGCCGTGCCATCGGTACGGTTGCGGGTGCCGAAGGTGGAGAGTGCCGCCGACGTCCACGCCGTCCTGGAGAAGGTGCCGTCGGCAAGGATCACTGCGCTGATCGAGTCGCCGCTGGGCGTCGAGCGGGCGTTCGAGATCGCGACCGCGGATCCGCGGGTGGTCGCGATCGCGCTCGGCGAGGCGGACCTGTCGAGCGCGCTCGGTGTCGACAGTACGGAAGGACTCGCCTGGTCGCGTGGCCGGCTCGTGTCGGCGTCCCGGGCGGCCGGTCTGGGAGCGCCGATGATGTCGGTCTACCCGCGCGTCGACGATCTGCCCGGGTTGCGACGTACCTCATTGGAAGGTCGGCAGTTGGGGTTCGTCGGGCGGACCGCGATCCATCCGCGGCAGCTGTCGACGATCGTGGAGGCGTTCACCCCGAGCGCGGACGACGTCGAGGCGGCGAAGGCGTTGCTCGACGCGGTCGACAAGGCGGGCACCACTGACGGCGGCGTCCTCGTCCTGCCCGATGGCCGGATGGTCGACCCCGCCATGATCGGCCGCGCCCGCGAGGTGCGGGACCTGATGCAGGAGATCGAAACGCGGCGGTGAGTGGCACAGGTCCCGGGAAGGCAGTCAGCTAAGGTCGTAGACATGCTGCCGCGCAGTGTTGATGCCGTGGTGATCGGTTCGGGGCCGAACGGGCTGGTGAGCGCGATCACGCTTGCCGACGCGGGCTGGGACGTCCTGGTACTGGAAGCCGCCAAGACGTTCGGTGGTGCCGTCCAGTCGACCGAGGACGGCGGCTGGATCAGCGATCGTTTCAGTTCGAACTACCCGCTCGGGATCGGCTCGCCGGTGATGCGAGCGCTTGACCTGGAGAAGTACGGGCTGAAATGGGCGCACGCGCCGCTGCCGCTCGTACATCTTCTCGACGAGGACGGTGCCGCTGCTGCGATCCACCCCGATCCCGCGGACACCGCGAAATCGCTTGGTTCGGATCACCCCGGTGACGGCGATGCGTGGCTGCGGCTGTACCAACAGTACGTAGCGGTGCGCGAGCCGTTGCTGAACGCGCTGCTCACCACCTGGCCGCCGGTCGGCCCGGGGCTGAAGCTGGTCCGGAAGCTGGGGTCGGCGGGGGAGTTGCTGCGGTTCGCACGGTTCATGGCGATGCCGATGCACCGAATGGGCCAGGAGCTGTTCGCCGGGCGGCACGGTCCGGCGATCCTCGCGGGCAACGCGATGCACGCGGACGCGTCGCTGTCCGGGAGCGTCAGCGGCACGATGGGCTGGCTGCTCGCGATGATGGCGCAGGACGTCGGCTACCCGGTTGCGGTCGGCGGGTCCTCGGCGTTCTCGGGAGCTTTGGTCCGGCGGGCAGAGCGGGCCGGGGTGTTGTTCGTGGCGGACATGCCGGTCACGGGGATCGACGTGGCAGCCGGTCGCGCCACCGCCGTACGGACGGCGTCCGGTGCGACCGTGGCGGTCCAGCGGGCGGTGATCGCGGACACGTCGGCTCCGGCGCTGTACGGCAAGTTGTTGCCGGAGGCCCTCATCCCGTCCGGGCTGCGACGGGATCTGGACGAGCGGTTCGAGTGGGACTACCCGACGGTCAAGCTGAACTTCCGGCTGAGTGGCCCGATCCCGTGGAAGGCGATCGAGGCGCGCTCGGCCGGCGTCGTCCATCTCGGTGGTACGGCGGACGACCTGGTGCATCTGTCCGCGGATCTCGACACCGGACGAGTGCCGTCGCAGCCCTTCCTGCTGATCGGGCAGACCACGAAGTCCGATCCGTCGCGCTCACCGGCCGGCAGTGAGGCAGTCTGGGCGTACGCACACCTGCCGCGCGGGATCGCCGACGACGCCTCGGCGGAGAAGCTGGCCGGCCGGATGGAACGCGCGATCGAGCGGTTCGCGCCCGGCTTCGGCGACCTTGTCATCGCGCGGGACCTGCAGCGCCCGTCGGGGCTCGAGTCCGCGGACGCCGCGCTGGGTTTCGGAGCGCTCGGTGGCGGGACCATGCAACTCCACCAGCAGTTGATCTTCCGCCCGACCATCGGTCTCGGCAGCGCCCGCACCTTCGTCGAAGGCCTCTACCTCGGCAGTTCCGCCATCCATCCCGGCGGCGGAGTCCACGGCGCCTGCGGTCACCTGGCCGCCCGCACCGCCCTCCGCGATGCTTCCCTCCTAGGCCCGCTGACCCGGAAACTCCCGACCAAAGCCCTCCGGAACCTCCAACGCTGACTCCGCTCCGGTCTCCAGGTGCGGTTAGGGTCGTGGGGTGCGGCTGGATGAGGCGGTGTGCAGGGCGCGGGTTGCGGCTGGCCGGGTTGCGCGGTTGGCGACCGTCGGTGCTGATCTACGCCCGCACCTCGTGCCCGTGACGTACGCGGTCCATGGCGACGAGTTGTTCATCGCCATCGACCAGAAGCCCAAATCGACGACCGCGCTGAAACGCCTGCGGAACATCGCCGAGCACGAGCAGGTCGCCGTCCTGGTGGACGAGTACGACGAGGACTGGACACACCTGTGGTGGGTCCGCATCGACGCCACCGCGAGGGTGGTGCCTGAACACGCGACAGCGGTGGAGCTGCTCACGGCGAAGTACCCCCAGTACGACGCCGACCCACCACGTGGCCCGGTGATCGTGATCAGAGCGAACGGCTGGTCGGGCTGGTCGTACAGCTAGCTGTCCGCCGCGTAGGGTGGGGGAGGTGGATGTGGAGGGGGTGCTGAGGGAGCTGGCGCCGCAGGTGCTGGGGTTCTTGGCGCGGCGACACGGCCAGTTCGACCTGTGTGAGGACGCCGTACAGGAGGCTCTGCTGGCGGCGGCGACGCAGTGGCCGGCGGATGGGGTGCCGGCGAATCCGCGGGGCTGGCTGATCACGGTGGCGACGCGGCGGCTGACCGATGCGTTCCGCAGCGAAAGCGCCCGACGCCGCCGCGAGGACAGCGTCGCGTCGATGGCCGGACCGGAGGAACTGGTTGCCCCGGGCGCCGATGCCGACGAGACGCCCGATACCGACGACACGTTGACGCTGCTCTTCTTGTGCTGCCATCCGGCCGTCACGCCCGCCTCGCAGGTCGCGCTCACGCTGCGTGCCGTCGGCGGTCTGACCACGGCGGAGATCGCCCGCGCGTTCATGGTGCCGGAGGCCACGATGGCGCCGCGGATCAGTCGCGCGAAGAAGAGCATCAAGGCGGCCGGCAGCCGGTTCGAGATGCCGCCCGAGGCGGAGCAGGCCGAACGGTTGCGCGTCGTGCTGCAGGTGCTGTACCTGATCTTCAACGAGGGCTACACGGCGAGCTCAGGCGAGGAGTTGCAGCGCGTCGAGCTGACCGCGGAGGCAATCCGGTTGACCCGCATGCTGCGTAGCGCACTTCCTGCCGACGGCGAGGTCGCGGGCCTGTTGGCGTTGATGTTGCTGACCGACTCGCGCCGGGACGCCCGTACGACGGCCGACGGCGGACTGGTGCCGATCGACGAGCAGGATCGCTCGCTGTGGGACCGTACGCAGATTACCGAAGGTGCCGACCTGACCCTGCAGACGCTCCAGCAGGGTGAGGTCGGTCCGTACCAGCTGCAGGCGGCGATCGCGGCGGTGCACGCGGAGGCGCCGAGCGCGGACGAGACCGACTGGCGGCAGATCCACGCGCTGTACCTGGTGCTCGAGAAGCTCGCCCCGAACCCGATGGTCACGCTCAACCGTGCGATCGCCCTCGCCCAGGTGGACGGTCCGCAGGCGGGCCTCGACCTGCTCACGACCATCGAGGACGACAAGAACATCACCGAGACCCACCGCCTGGACGCCGTCCGCGCCCACCTCTACGAACGCCTCGGCGACCCGGGCAAAGCCCACGAGCACTACCTGGCCGCCGCCCGCCGCACCACCAGCCTCCCGGAACAGCGCTACCTGCAGGCGAAGGCCGAACGGCTCACAAACTGACCCTTCGCGCGGTCTCGTGTGAAGTGATGGCGGCGTGGGCCAGCTGCAGGGCTCGGCGCCCGGCGCGGGCGTGGACGGGGGGTTCGGCGCCGGTGCGGAGGGCTTCGAGGAGGGCGTCGACGTGGCGGTCGAAGGTGCCGGCGAAGTTGCGCGACTCGTCGTCGAAGTACGTCGAGTGCCAGCGCTGCTCGGTCGGGTCGCCGGCCTTCGAGAAGGTCAGCGCGCGGACCGTGTCGTGGATGACGAGACGGCCTTCGGTGCCGTTGATCTCGATGTGCTGCGCGTCCTGGTACGCGTAGGACGAGTCGTAGCTGCCGAGCATCGTGCCGACCGCGCGGTTCTCGAAGTCGAGCGCCAACGCGACCGTACTGAACGCTCCGTACGTCTTGTCGGTCATGTGCGCGGAGACCGCGGAGATCGGGCCGACCAGGTGCTCCAGCATGTCGAACCCGTGGCACTGCGTCTCGATCAGGTTGGCGTGCGGGGAGTTGCCACGGTTCGACTCGCCGCCGAAGCGCCAGGTCGCGAACACGAGATCGCCGAGTTCGCCGGCGTCGATCAGGGCCTTCGCGCGCTGCACGGGTTCGGCGTACCGGTGGTTGAAGTTGATCGCGAAGAAGTTGTCGCCGGCCTCGCTGAGGAGCGTGTCGGCCTCGGCCAGGTCGAACACCAGCGGCTTTTCCACCAGGAGCGGTACGCCGGTACGCACGAGCTTCAGCGTCAGGTCGTAATGATCCTCGTTCGGCAGGCAGACCGTGATCAGCTCGGGCCGCTCGCGCTCCAGCATCAGCTCCAGATCGGTGTACGCCGTGGTGCCGTACTGCTCCGCGCGTGCCTGTGTGCGTTCTGGCGTACGGCCGAGGATCGCGACCAGTTCCGTGTCCGGGCGGCGCGCGAAGATGCGGGCGTGGTGCTCGCCCCAGCCGCCGGCGCCGACCACTGCGACCCTCATGCGGCGCCCTCCTGGGTGACAACGACCTTGCCGGTCTCACCGGTCATGAACAACCGGAACGCGTCGGCGATCTCCGCGACCGGGAAACGGTGGCTGATCACGCGGCCGATCAGCTCCTGGTGATCCTGCAGCAGGGCAAGGTTTCCGGCCATCTCGTCGTACCGGAAATACTCGCTGCCGAGGACTGCATGCTCGGGCGCGATCAGGTCGCTGGACACGTCGAGGGTGACCGTCTCGCCGTGGCCGACGCAGATCAGGGCGCCGCGCCGGCTCAGGATGTCGAGTGCGCCCCGGCGGGCGGACTCCTTGCCGGAGGCATCGAACGCGACGTCCGGCTGCCCGGCGGCCTTGAGGTCGTCGGCGGCGAGCGGGATCGCGCCGAAGGACTCCGCGAAGTCGAGCCGCCAGCGGGAC
>DASSDE010000970.1:0-2592 GCA_035697365.1 Kribbella sp.
CGCGCGGCTGCTCACCGATCTGCTGAGCGACGTCGACGGCGTTCGCCTCGCTCCGGACGACCCGGCCATCACGGCGCACGGCCGCCACCTGTTCATGCTCCGAGTCCCCGCCCTGGCCGCCCCCGGCCGCCGCGAAGCCGCACTCAAATCCCTGGCCGCCGCAGGCCTCGACCGAGTCTCCCCCGGCTACGTACCCCTGCACCGCAACGCCGCCGTACTCCGCGAAGCCCAGGCGATCACCGACCGCCTCGGCCAGCCCTACCCGGAACCCAACTGCCCCAACGCCGACCAGGTCTGCACCGACACCCTCTGGCTCCCCCAGACCTACCTGCTAGGCACCGAAGACCAAACCCAAACCCTAGCCACCACCCTCACCAAAGCCCTCGCCTAGGGCGCTTGGCGGACGGGGAGTACGGCGGTGAGGAGTTCGCGGGTGTAGTCGTCCTGGGGGGCGCGGAAGAGGTCTTCGGTGGCGCTCTCCTCGACGACCTGGCCCTTCTTCATCACGGCGACGCGGTCCGCGAGGCGCTCGACGACGGCGAGGTTGTGGGAGATGAAGAGGAACGACAGGCCGAGGCGTTCGCGCAGATCGGTGAAGAGTTCCAGGATCTGCGCCTGGATCGAGACGTCGAGCGACGAGGTCGGCTCGTCACAGACCAGGAGGTCGGGCTCGAGCGCCAGCGCCCGTGCGATCGCGATCCGCTGCTGCTGACCGCCCGAGAACTGCCGGGGGTACAGCTCCGCGTGGTGGGTGTTGATACCGACCAGGTCGAGCAGCTCGAGGGCCTTGGTACGCCGGGACGCCTTGTCGCCGCGATCATGCAGCCGGAGTGGCTCGATCACGTTGCCGACCGCGCTGAAGTGCGGTAACAGCGAGCCGTACGGGTTCTGGAAGACCATCTGCATCCGCGGCCGCAACGTCCGCAACTCACGCGCCGGGAGCGCGCCGAGGTCCTTGCCGTCGAACTCGACCTTGCCCGACGTGCACGCCTGCAGCCCCATCATCAGCCGGGCGACCGTCGACTTCCCGCTGCCGCTCTCGCCCACCAGCCCGAGCGTCTCGCCGCGATGCACGGTGAGCGTCACGTCGTCGACGGCGCGGACCTCGCCGGCCCTGGTCCGGAAGACCTTCGTGACCGACTCCGCGTGGACCAGTACGTCAGGCATCGACGGCCACCGTCCAGCACGCGGCCTCACGAGCGGGGCCGATGGTCAGGATCTCCTGCTCGGTCGTGCAACTCGGCAACTCGGCCCGCGGGCAGCGCGGATGGAACGCGCACCCCTCGGGCCGGTGCGCGAGGTCCGGCGGGCTTCCCGGAATCGGCCGCAGCGGCAGGTCCCGCCCGCCGACCTCGACGCTCGATCCGAGCAGGCCGACGGTGTACGGATGCCGCGGGTCGTCGAGCAGCTGCCCCATCGGCGCCCGCTCGACCACGCGACCGGCGTACATCACGACCGCGTCGTCGCAGAAGTAGCGCGCGACGCCGAGGTCGTGGGTGATCATCACGACGCCAGTGCCACGATCCTTCAAGTCCTTCAGCAGATCGAGGATCTGGCGCTGCAGCGTCACGTCGACGGCGGTGGTCGGCTCGTCGGCGATCAGCAGCGCCGGCTCGGTGACCGTCGCCATCGCGATCATCGCCCGCTGCCGCATCCCGCCGGACAGCTGGAACGGGTAGGTCCGGATCCGCTTCTCCGGATCCGGGATGCCGACGTCGCCGAGCGCCCGGACGGCGCGCTTGCGGGCCTCGGCCTTCGTACAGATCCCGTGCCACAGCAGGTGTTCGGTCAGCTGGCGTTCCAGGGTGAGCGTCGGGTTCATCGCCTCCATCGCGCTCTGGAAGACCATCCCGATGTCGCGGCCGCGGACCCGGCGCAGCTGCTTGTCGCCGATCGCCAGCAGGTCGCGGCCGCCGAAGTACGCCTGCCCGTCGGTGATCCGCGCGGTTCGCGGCAGGATCCCCATCACGCTGCGCATCGTGACACTCTTGCCGCTGCCGCTCTCGCCGACGATCGCCAGCGCCTGCCCACGCCGTACGTCGAACGACACCCCGTCGACCGCGACGAGCGGTTCGGAGTCGGTACGCCGGAACGTGGTCCGCAGTTCGCGAACAGACAGCAGCGCCTCGTCGTCGCTCATCGTTGCTCTCCGCTCGGGTCGAAGGCGTCCCGTACGCCGTCGCCGATCCACGTGAACGCCAGCAGGGTCAGCGCGAACAGCACTGCGGGAGCGACGAGCATGTGCGGGGCGGCCAGCAGGTACCGGCTGCCCTCGCTGATCATCGCGCCCCACGAGGGTGTCGGTGGCTGGACGCCGAGTCCGAGCAGTGCCAGCCCCGCCTCCGCGGCGATCGCGGCCGGGATCGCGAAGCTGGTGGTGACCAGGATCGGGCCGATCGCGTTCGGCAGGATGTAGCGGATCGCGATCGTGCTGCCCTTCGCGCCCATCGAGCGCGCGGCCTCGACGTACTCGCGCTCCTTCAGCGTCATCACCTGCGCGCGGACCAGCCGCGCCTGGGTGACCCAGGACGCGATGCCGATCGCGACCACCAGCGCGAAGATGCTGCGGCCGAGCACCGTGACCATCACGAC
>DASSDE010000971.1:0-5142 GCA_035697365.1 Kribbella sp.
GTGTAACCCGCGGAGGTGACACGCGTGTCCGCGCTTCCGTTCGGCGCTGCAGAGCTGGTCATGGATTCCACCTTGGGTGCCGCGCCGTCGCCCGTCATCCTGCTGCGGAGGGAACCGCCTCCCTCGAACGGGGGAGCGCCAGAACGTACATCGACCTGCCACGGTGGTCATTCCACCGACGCGATCCACGCTGCCAAAGTGAGCATCACTGAACCTGTTCGCGAGACGGGAGCATCGTGATCACGATCGACGTCGAAGAATCTGACCGGCAGGCCGGAGGGCTGGCGCCGGAGCGCTTGCAGGCCACGCTGGACGCCCTGCGTACGGACGGCATGGTGGTGCTGGCGGACGTGGTCGACCTGGACCACCTGGACGCGCTGCACGAACGCCTGATCAGCGATCTGGCGCTGCTCCGGAGCCGGCCCGACGCTCCGTACAACTGGACGCAGGGCAACATCCAGCAGGATCCGCCGCCGTTCGAGCCGTACCTGTTCGAGGACGTACTGCTGAATGCGCAGGCGATCGCGGTGACGTCGGCGATCCTCGGACCCGGGCTGCGCAACGTCATGTACAGCGGGAACACCTCACTGCCGAGCGACACCCGGCAGCCGGTACATGCCGACATGGGTCACCTGTGGCCGTCCGACGCGATGGAGGCCCCGCATCCGCCGGTCCAGCTGGTGGTGAACGTACCCACCGTCGACGTCTCGGCCGAGAACGGCGCCACCGAACTCTGGGCCGGCACCCACCGCGACCTCACCGTCGGTGTCGGTGGTGACATCGAGGTGCCGCTGGACGCGCTGGAGGCCCGGCGCGAGATCTCGCCACCGATCCAGCCGGACATCCGGCGCGGCAGCGTACTGATCCGCGACGTCCGCCTGTGGCACGCGGGCATGCCGAACCGCACCGATCAGCCGCGGCCGATGATCGCCATGGTGCACGTGAGCCACTGGCTCGAGACCGGAACCCCGTTGGAGTTCCCGGCCTCGAGCAAGGCGTTCTTCGACCACCCAGTACTGACCACGGCTGCCCGGTTCACGGAGCAGCCGACCGATCACATCTTCCGCAGCCAGGGCTTCAGGGTCGAGCAGCCGACTGCCTAGCTTGCACGGCCGCGGCGAAGTTCGCCGCGGCCTCCGGCCGTTCCGGAACCCGCGGAAGTTCGTTGCCACGGGCAAGCTCACCGAGCCAGGCCAGGCTCGGCTTCGGCGTCCGGACGAAGGTCTCGCGGTCGACGGCGATCAGCCCGAACGTCGGCTCGAACGATCCCCACTCGTAGTTGTCGAGCAGCGACCAGTGCAGGTAGCCGCGAATGTCGCAGCCGTCCTCGAGCGCCTCCGCAAGACCGCTCAACGCGCCTGTGGTGTAGTCGATCCGCCGGGTGTCGTCGGCGGTGGCCATGCCGTTCTCCGTGACCAGCATCGGTACGCCGCCGGTGACCTCGCGGGTGTGCCGCAGCGCCTGGCCGAGCGCCTCTGGGTAGTACTCCCAGCCGGTGAGCGTACGTTCGACGCCGTCGGCGAACGGCACCGGACCGTCCGGCCCGATGATCGTGCGCAGATAGGACTGCACGCCGATGAAGTCGTCGTTGCGGCTCTGCTCGAGGAAGTAGTCCTCACGCCAGTACGCCCACTCGTCGCGATCCTTCTCGTGCCCCGGGACCGCTTGGTAGACCTGGTTGGCCACCGTCCAGCCCGCTCGGACATGGCCGAGGCCGCGCAGTACGTCGACCGACGCGTGGTGGGCTGCGGCGATCACCTGGGCGGCGTGCGGCGACGGGCCGGGGAAGTTCACGCCGACCTCGGTGTCGATCCGCGCCTCGGTCTGGTTGACCATCATGTTCGGCTCGTTGATCGTCACCACCCAGGTGACGTCGTCGAGGATCCGGGCCGCGGTCTCGGTGAAGAACCGGAACCGGTCGACGGCGTCATCGGCATACCAACCGCCTTCCTGGTGCTGCCAGAGCGGGACCGTGAAGTGCTGCAGCGTCACGATCGGCTCGACGCCGGCCGCACGGCAGGTGTCGATCATCCGCCGGTAGTGGTCGAGTTGGGCCCGCGAGACCTCACCCTTGGCCGGCTCGATGCGGGACCACTCCAGCGAGAACCGGTACGCGTTCAGTCCGGCCTGCGCGAGCAGGGCGATGTCCTCGCTGTAGCGGTGGTAGGAGTCGCAGGCATCACCCGAGGGTTCCTTCGCCCAAGTGTCCGGGGCGTGTTCCAGCACCCAGTGGCCGGTGTTGGTGTTGCCGCCCTCGGTCTGGTGGCCGGCGGTCGCGGCACCCCAGAGGAAGTGCTGGGGCGCCGGAGTCGAGGAGGTCATGCGAGGTCCTTTCTGCGACGTGGACAGGGTCGTGGGGTCACCACGGCAGCAAGCTGTGGCCGCGGGCGGGGAAGGTCGTCGGTGGCTGTACTTCGTGCTCGTCGACGCTGATCGAGGCGTTGATCGGGTACGGCGCCACGTTGACCGTGATCAGCAGATTCCCGTGCTCTGACATCACCGGCACGGTCACCAGGCCCGCGCGATCAGCGTCGATCCGGACCCGTGGCCGCACCCCGAGCCTGGTGAACAAGGCGTGCCAGTTGTCGAGATGAGCGGCCGGGAAGTCACAGCCGACGAAGATCAGCGAGCCCGC
The DNA here is from genome assembly GCA_035697365.1 of Kribbella sp. GTDB lineage: Bacteria > Actinomycetota > Actinomycetes > Propionibacteriales > Kribbellaceae > Kribbella. Next base: position 2,636 of record DASSDE010000971.1, read on the forward strand.
GCCCAGCGGTGCCTGGACCGCGCACGGCAGCCCGGACCCGACCTCGCGGAGCAGCACAGCGGCCTCGGCCGGCGCCTGCAACAACTGCGCCGACGCCACCCGCAGGTCGGCATCGAGGGGATAGTCACCGGAACCAGTCACCGTCGGCCAGTACGGTACGGATGCGTCCCGTCGGTCAACGCGGACACCGGCCGACGCCAAGCCGAAGGCATCGGCCAGGATCGTGCACGGCGTCCCGTCGTGGTCGCGATCGGGCAGCAACCCGGTCAGCAACAAGTTGCCGCCGGCACGGACATGCTCGACGAGCCAGTGCTGCACCTGCCGCCCCAGCGTGCGCGGAGTACCGAGGACGATGGTGCGCGGCGCCTCGGGTACCGCAGCGTCGGCCGACCACGCCGACTCCGGATCGGCGATCGCCTGCAGGTCGACGGCATCGACGTGATAGCCGCCGAGCACGAGCGCCCGTCCGAGCGCGTCCCGGGCCCCGAAGCCTCGATGGCGTTCGAGGTCGTCGACCTGCTCGCGGCGGTCCGTGGCCGACGGGTGCGCGTACTCGGTGAGGTAGTGGTCGGCGACGAAGCCGAAGCCGACCTCGTCGGTCAGTTGCCGTCCGGTGGCGAGGATCGGCTCGTACTCCCGAACCTCCTCGAGCACGGTCGCGAGGGCGTCGAAGGCCGGCGTCGTTCGCCCTTCGGGATCGATCGGCGCCGCGAACCCGTGCCGCTCGCCGGTGAAGGCGATCCGTGGGATGCCGTCGTCCCCAGGGCCGTCGAGGACCGGGTTCCGGCCGCCGGTCAGCAGGTAGTAGTTGATCAGCCGATTGCCCTGGCCGAGCGTCAGCAAGGTCTTGTGCACGCCGGACTCCGGCGAGCTGAGGCCGTCCAGGTTGTCGCCGTAGTCACCGGTCCCGACCTCGAATTCCAACGAGGTCGCCGGCTGCTCCGGTCCGTTCACACAGGCCAGGATCGCGTTGCACAGATAGAGATCGGCGACGTTCTGTACGGTCAGCTCGCCCAGGTAGTAGTCGGAGCCGGCCGCCATCCCCTCGCGTCCGCGATAGGCCGGAGCGAGCTGGCTGATCCCGATCGGGAACGTCGTGCCGCGTCCGCCGCCGGTGCCGTGGACGTTGATCAGCAAGGGCACGGAGATGCCCCGGTCGCGAGCGAAGGACTCGAGGTGCCGCAGGTAGCCGGCGAAATCGTCGCGCGCCCACAGACCGAGCTCGTGGTGAAAGGCCAGCGACTGTGCCGGATCGCCACCGCTCCGGACGGCGCGGGTGAACTGATCAGGATCGTCGCCGAGCAGCTTCGCGGTCCCGTCCGGACCGTGCCGATCGGTCAACCAGGCCAAGAAGTTGCCAACGGCAAGATCGTCCAGGTGCGGTGTGTTCGACACCCAGGCGAGCATGCCGACCTCGTTGTCCAGTTGGACGCCGACCACCGGGCCGTCCGGAGCCTGCCGCGGCGCCAGCACCTCGAAGGCTGCGCCGAGCCAGCGCTCGGCCTCGGTCAGGAAGCCGGGATGGTGGTAGTCGAGGTCCTCGGTCGGCGCGCTCGTACCTTCCCAGCCGGTCGGCCGGGCGCCCGGATGCTCTAGGTAGAGGCGATGCGGGATGCCCTCGTTCTTCAGCTCGGCCATCACGAACGGGCCGGGCCGGGCGAGGAACCGCAGGCCGAGCGAAGCGCACAGGTCGATGAAGGCCGGCAGGTCCCGCTCCGGGCAGCTCCGGCCGGTGAGATCGAGCTCCCCGTTCGGCAACTCGTGCCAGATCCAGGGGATGTAACTGGCAATGGTGTCCAGCCCCGCGTCCTTGGCCTGAGAGAGCCTGTCGGCCCACTCGTCGCGCCGTAACCGGAAGTAATGGACCTCGCCCGCCAGCAGCAGGCTGGGCGTCCCGTCGACCTCGATTCGGCCACCACGCAGGGTGATTTGCCCAGGTCGAGGGTGGGTGTTGCTCACGGCTGCTGCGCTCACGAGACTCCTCCAACGGTGCGGGCAACGCTCCGGCCGGGTCGGGCGACGAGCTCTGGCGGTAGGGATTGTAACCGGTTACACTCCCCAATCGCCAGGCACTGGTGACCTGGCCGCAAGGAGGTCCGGCAGTGCACGACGACCGCATGAGCGTTCGCGAGATCGCCAAGCTGGCGGGTGTTTCCATTGCGACCGTGTCGCGGGTGTATCGCGGCATCGGCAGCGTTTCACCGGCGACCCGGGCCAAGGTCCAGGCCGCCATCGAGCAGTACGGCTACCGGCCGAGCCATCTCGGGGAGGCGCTGGCCAATCGGCGTCACGGAGCGTTGGCAGTGGTGTTCCCGGGCCTGTCCGGGCCGTACTTCGCCGAGCTGATCAACGGCGTCGAGAGTGTCGCCGTACCGCGGCAGGTGAGTGTGCACGTGATCGGCACCCACCTCCGGCGCGAGGCGCCCCGAGAGCTGCTCGATGTCGCGCGGCGCGTCGACGGGATGGCCATCCACGGCGGCACCGTCCCGAAGGCGGTGATCGAGGAG
>DASSDE010000972.1:0-2376 GCA_035697365.1 Kribbella sp.
TCAGGGCGTCCTCAAGCAGGAGTTCGACACGACGCCGTACGACCAGCTGGGCACTACGCTGACCGACCTGGCCGGCGAGCTCGGCAATGCCGCGGGCGGGAAGCCGGTGCTGCTCCTGATCGACGACGTCGACCAAGGCTCGGCCCGGGACCTCGCCGGCCTGAACGAGCTGGCCATCCATCTGGAGCAGAGCGGCGTCCCGGTCTGGCTGGTCGCGGCCGGCGGCGCGAAGTCCACGACCCTGATGATGGGGGCGTCCAAACGGATGTCCGGGATCGCCAGTACGTTTACGAACCAGTTCTCCGTCCGGAACGTCGGACCGCTGTCCGACGCCGACCTCCGCCCGGCCCTCACCGAACCGCTCCGGCTGGCAGGCGTGCCGTACGAGCCCGAGGCGATCGAGCGCCTGGTCCGCAGGGCGAACGGCAGCCCGTACCGGCTCCGCGGCTTCGCGCTGGCGGCGGAGGCGCTGGCCGACGACCGCACCGGGATCACCATGGACGTGGTGGCCACGGCGATCGACCGGGTCGAGAAGGTCGAGGAGCTGCAGTACGAGTCACGCCTGAACGAGTGCGGCGACGCCGAGCGCGAACTGCTCGCCAGGGTTGCCGAGCAGGAGCCGAACGGCCTGTTCATGCCCGCGGAACTCCAGGCCGCCGGTCCGGACAACTGGCAGGCGATGGATGCCGCACGCCAGGAGCTGGTCGCGCGCGGTCTGCTTCGTGAGCACGGTGAGTACGTCACGATCGCCGAGCCGCACTTGCGGGAGTACATCCGGGAGCCGTGGCAGGACGGGGCTCCGAGCGAGCCGGAGCAGTTCTTCGTACAGCTCATGAAGCGGGATCCCGAGCTCGCACCGATCCACCCGACCACCGACGCGACCCGGATCAACCAGATCCTGGGCGCCGCCGGCGACCCGGTGCATCGGCTCGACCGGACCGACACCGATGGCCTGCCGCTGTCTCTCGACCAGCGACTGCCCACCGGGACCACCATCGTCTTTCAGGGTCCGCCTGGGGTGGGCACGAGCCAGGAGCTCAGCCGGACGCGGAGGCTGGCCGAGCGCGAGGGCTGGACCACAATGACCCTCGACGCCAGCCCGCGGGAGCCACTGGAGTTCCGCTTCATCCGCGCGGTCAACGAGCAGCTGGACTCGATCAAGGAGAACTTCGGCGCCGCCGAGGCCAAGCACGTGCAGAAGCTGCTCAGCCAGCTGGCCCTGCGGACCCGGAACACGATGAACACCGCGCAGGTCCGGCTCGGTCCGTCCGGCGGTCCCCAGTTCGGTCTGCACAAGTCCTTCGAGGGTGTGCAGGCCGACAACGTCGGCGTCGGTCTGCCCGAGCTCGCGCAGTACCTCGGTCAGCTGGCCGGTGCCAAGCGGGAGCCGGTGCTGTTCATGATCGACAACCTCGACGCGGCGACTGACGACGACCTGGCGGCGCTGTCCAAGCTGTCGAAGCACCTCAGCGAGGAGAAGAAGCCGGTCTTCCTGATCGCCGCCGGTGGCGAGCAGTCGGTGACCCGGCTGAGTACGGCCTCCGGCGGAAAGTCCAAGGTCGCCACCACCACGCCGCTGAAGATGGATCTGCGCAAGGTTCCGCAGTGGGCCGACGACGAGCTTCGCCCGGCCCTGGCCGAGCCGCTCAACCGGGCCGGGATCCGGCACGAGCCGGCCGCGATCGACAAACTGGTCAAGGAGGCGAACGGCAATCCGGCCCGGCTCCGGGCGCTGGCGGCCTCGGCGCTCGAGCTGGTCGGGCCGGACTCCGACAGCATCACCCTGACAGTCGCCAACGCCGCATCGACGCGACTGAACACGCGGTCGCATCTGCTGTACGACGCCGCCTGGTACAACTGCACTCCGATTCAGAAGGACCTGCTGGTCAAGACCGCGGCCAGTGGCCCGCAAGGACTGCTGCGGCCGGCCAACGAGCGGAGCCGGGACGACTCGACCTGGAGCCGCGACCGGGCGGCGCAGGACCTGTTGTCGGACGGCCTGCTCACCAGGTCCGGCAAGCATCACATGGTCGTCGCCGACCCCGGTTTCCAGGCTTGGCTGCAGATCCGGCTCGGCCTGTCCGCCGCCCAGACCGGCATCGCCCGCCCGATCAGATCGCAGCCACAACTGTCGGCAGCCGGCGAGCGCCCCGCGGAGAGCCGCCCGGCACACAGTCCGAGCGGCCCGCAGCGAGACGTACAGGCGAACCGCTAGTTCGGCCAGATCGAGGTGACCCACTCGGGGTGGTCGATGAACGGGTTGCGGTTGTGCTGGAACTGGTTGTAGATGACCTCGTTGCGGTTCTTCTCGAACGCGTCCGGCGGGTCGCCGGCCGCCCAGGCCTTCAGCACCGACAGCTTGCCGATGTACGGCGC
>DASSDE010000973.1:0-2207 GCA_035697365.1 Kribbella sp.
CACCCCGGACGTCGTGGTGGTCGAGGTGTCACCGGTGTACGAGACCCAGCCGGTGGGCGGCCCGGACGAGTCCGGCCCGTACCTGAACATCGTGCTGCTCGCCGACACCACCCTCGGGGTCGACCTGCTGCTCGAGCGCGCGCACGCGGTCGAGGAGGCGTTCGGCCGGGAGCGCAGCGTGCCGGGCGCGCCGCGGACCCTGGACATCGACCTGATCACCTACGGGCAGAAGACGATCGAGTCCGAGGAGCTGACCATCCCGCATCCGCGGGCGCATGAGCGTGCGTTCGTACTGGCGCCGTGGCTCGACATCGAGCGGGACGCCGTGCTGCCGGGCCACGGCCCGGTCGCGGACCTGCTCGCCAAGGTCGGGACCGAGGGCGTGACCAAGCTCGACATCGAGCTGCAGTAGTGGTGTCCGGCGGTACCGAGCCCGGCCGGGCGCCACAGAAGGAACCGCCCGAGGGTTCGGTGCGGCCGACGTCGCGCCGGCTGCTGGTCGCGATCGCCGTCCTCGGCGTCGCGGTCGGCGTCACGCTGGTGAAGGCGATCGAGGCCGGCGACGGGGTGGCGCCGACGGTGTCCTGGCTGACGCTGGTCGCCTGGGCCTTCCTGGCCGCGCTGCTGTTCGTGGCGGCACGCAACACCCATCAGCGGATTCAGGTACGCCGGGAACGCGTCGAGGCGTCCCGCGCGGTCTTCTTGCTGATGATCGGCAAGGCCAGCGCTTTTGTCGGCGCGTTGTGCACCGGTGTTTACGCAGGGTTCGCGTTAAGCTTCCTGCAAGCGATGGGGGCCTCCGGGCCTCGTCAACGGGTGGTCATGGCCGGCATTGCGGCGGTCATCTCAGTGCTGGTCGTCACGGCCGGATTGTTGCTCGAACGGGCGTGTCGCATTCCCGAGGACCCCGACGAGACCCCTTAACATGGCGACCCATGGGGTCAAGGGGTAGCCGCCGTCGAACCAGGACCACCGTTCTCACCGTTGCCAACGCATCGTTGATCGTTGTCTGCGTGGGGGTGAGTGTCGCCTTGTTCTCGCAGAATGCCTGGATACTCCGGGCCGCTGCGGTCGGTGCCGCGCTCGTTGCGATCGGCGGCGCCGTGCTGTTCCGCCACCAGTTGCTGGTGGAGCGGCTGGCCCACTCCGACGAACGTGCGCAGGTCGCGCAGGAGTATTCGCGGATCACCAGCGCCCGTGTGGTCGAGAACGCGGAGTTCGTCGACCTGATGCAGCGCCGCCTGGACAAGATCGACCAGCGCCTGGACAAGATCGACGAGGAGGTCGCGACCGTCGTCGCGGCCGGCGACAAGCACTCCCAGGCCGACGCCCCCACCGTCGTGGACCTCAAGCTCCGCGGCCTCGCGGCGTCCTGACGTCCGGATGCCTGTGACCGACGGATGCCTGTGACCGAGCTGCCCCAACTGCTGGAGATCGCCGAAGGCGCAGTGGCGGTTGCCGCTGACCTGGTGCAGTCGCGGGAGCCGGGAGCCCTGCATTTCAAGGGCGACCGGGACATGGCGTCCGACACCGACATCGCGGTCGAGCAGGCAGTACGCGAGCACCTGGCGAAGGTGACGCCGCAGATCGCGTTCCTGGGCGAGGAGGAAGGCGCCCACCCGGGAGCGGGCGAGCTGTCCTGGGTCCTCGACCCGATCGACGGAACCGTGAACTACGTGCACGGCGTGCCGCTGTGGGGGATCTCGCTCGGCCTCGTCGACGGGAATCGCCAGGTGGCCGGCGTACTGGACTTCCCGATGCTGGGAACGCGCTACCTGGCCGCGGACGGATTGGGTGCCACCCGCAACGGTGAGCCGATCCAGGTCAGCGGTTGTACGGAGCTGTCCGAGGCGTTGGTGATGGCCGGGGACTTCGCGGTCGGCGCGGACGCGGCGGAGAAGAACCGGGCGCGGTTCGCGCTGATCGACCTGCTGGTGCCGCGAGTGCAGCGGGTCAGGATGCTCGGGACTGCGGCCCTGCACCTGGCGCTGGTCGCGGACGGGAGCCTCGACGGCGCCGTCATGTTCAGCAACAAGCCCTGGGACACCAGCGCCGGCGTCGTCATCGCCCGCGAGGCCGGCGCAGTCGTACTGGACGTCGACGCCACCCCCCACAACGTCGCCTCCTCCGCGACAATCGCCATCTCGCCGGGGATAGTCGAGGAACTGCTCCCGCTGATCCAGCAGGCCGTCAGCCCCTGACCGGGG
>DASSDE010000974.1:0-5059 GCA_035697365.1 Kribbella sp.
GCGCTCGGACAAGAACATGCGCTGGAACGACGCCAAGCTCTCCTTCACCCGCCCGATCCGCTGGTTGGTGGCGCTGCTCGGCGATCAGATCGTTCCGGTGTCGGTCTCCACGCTCGCCGCCGGCCGCACCACCCGCGTGCACCGCACGGCGGCGCAGCCGAAGGTGGAGATCGCGTCCGCCGAGGGGTACCTGGACCTGCTGCGGATCCACGGCATCGAGGCCGACCCGGCCCGTCGGCGAGCGACGGTCGTCGAGGCCGCCGCGGAGCTGTCCGCCAAGGTCCAGGGCACCGTTGACGTCGAGGGCGAGTCCGCGCTGGTCGACCAGATCGTCAACCTGATCGAGGAGCCGACGCCGATCCTCGGCGGCTTCGCGCGAGAGTACCTGGACCTGCCGAGCGAGATCCTCACCACCGTGATGCGCAAGCACCAGCGCTACCTGCCGGTCCGTGACGCGGACGGCAAACTGCTGTCGCACTTCGTTGCCGTGGCCAACGGTTCGGTCGACGAGGACCTGGTGCGGGCCGGAAACGAGGCGGTCCTGCGGGCGCGGTACGAGGATGCTGCGTTCTTCTGGCGCGCCGACCTCGACACCCCGTTGGAGTCGATGAAGGGCGAGCTCGACAAGCTCGCGTTCGAGGAGCGGCTCGGCTCGATGGCGGACCGGGCCGGCCGGATCGGCCGGGTCGCGCTGGCCCTGGCCGCCAAGATCGACCTCGACGGCGACGACCTGACCACGTTGAAGCGGGCCGCCGAGCTGGCGAAGTTCGACCTCGGCTCGCAGATGGTGGTCGAGCTGACCAGCCTGGCCGGCACGATGGCCCGCGAGTACGCCAAGCGTGCGGGGGAGTCCGATGCGGTCGCGCAGGCGCTGTACGACATGGAGCTGCCGCGGTCGGCCGGTGACCCGATCCCGTCGACGACACCGGGCGCACTGCTCGCGCTGGCGGACCGTTTCGACCTGCTCGCCGGCCTGTTCGGTGTCGGCGCCAAGCCGACCGGCAGCTCGGACCCGTTCGCTCTGCGTCGGGCGGCCGGCGGTGTGGTCGCGATCCTGCGCGAGCACCCGGAGTTGCGGGCGATCACGCTCGTAACAGGGCTGCAGGCGGCAGCCGCGGAGATCGGTGCCCAGGGCATCGACGTACCGGCGGACTCCTTGGACGAGGTGGCCGAGTTCACCGTCCGGCGGTACGAGCAGCAGCTGCTCGACCGTGGCGACGACCACCTCCAGGTTGCCGCAGTGTTGCCTTTGGCAACTGCCCCGGCCGCGGCCGACGAAACGCTGAAGACGCTCCAGAGTCTGGTCGGCAACAGCGACTTCGCCGACCTGGTCGCCGTTCTCCAGCGGGTCCGCCGGATCGTCCCCGAGGGCACCGAGGCGTCGTACGACTTGAGCAAGCTCACCGAGCCGGCCGAGGTCGTGCTGCACGAAGCCGTCCAGAAGATCGGTCAGGCACCGGCCGGCCTGTCCGACTTCGTCGCCGCCGCGTCGGTTCTGGTCGAGCCGGTGAACGCCTTCTTCGACGAGATCCTCGTGATGGCGAAGGAGCCCGAGATCCGGGCCGCGCGCCTGGGCCTGCTCGCCACGATCAGCCGGCTGGCCGCCCCGGTCCTCGACTGGCAGGCACTCGGCACCAGCCTCAGCCCGGCCGAGTGACCTGGTGATTGTGCACGTCCCGGCTCATGCTCGTCTTCAGTCGAGCGTGAGCCGGGTGGCGAGGCGTTCGCCGATCAGGCGGTAGCCGTCGGGGCCGGGATGCACTTCGTCTGCGTACAGGGCCCGGGCTTCGTCGGTGCTCAGGACGGTCCGGCCGTCGATCACGTGGACGGCGGGGTCGGTGCGGGCGCCGAGCTCGACGCAGGCGCGGACGTCGTCGAGCGTGAGGCCTGCCCCGTTCGGCTTGCCTTCGCGGTCCGGGGCGGGCAGCGGGGTGATCACGACCAGCGGAGTCTGCGGATGACCTTCGCGTACGGTCGCGACGAACGACTCGACCTGGCCGGGCAGCGTCCGGCCGCCGTACGTGGCTGCGCCGTGGATGTTGATGCCCAGGCACAGTGAGATCAGCTCGGCCGGTAGGTCGCGGATCGTCCGGGCGACGATCGGGTCGAGGTGGCATTCACCCGCGAACCCGAGCGAGGTGCAGTCCCAGCCGTTCGTCCGGGCGACGAGTGCAGGCCACGTCTCCGATGGCCCGTACGCCCCACCGGCCTGCGTGATCGAGCTGCCGTACGTGACCCATCGCGGCCCGGTCGGGGCGAGCGGCTCGGCCGCGCCGTCGAAGGACACCTCGCGGAGCGCGATCCGACCGGCTTGGGGCAGCCAGATCTCGACCTCGGCCGGGCGGCCAGGCAGCTCGATCCGCAGCCGCTGCTCGCCCTCCAGCACCTCGCACCGCCGCTGCAGCTCGCCGTCGACCAGGACGTCGACGGGCGCGATCCTGGTGTAGATGCCAAGCGCGGCGCGGAGCTCCAGCTCGACCGAGGTCGCCGCGGTGTGCCAGGCTGCCCGCACCCCCGCGGGTGTCGCGGCGCGTTCCCACAGCCGATGACCGGCGCGGTCCGGCGACCCGGTCCAGTCGGACAGGCGGAAATCCTGCTCGCGTGGATCGAGTCGCCAGAACGTGGTCCAGCCGTCGTCGTCGACGGCGGCGTGGCGGAACCCGGTCCAGGGCGCAGCGGTCATGCGCGGACTCCTCGGATACCTCGCAGGGATCGGGCTGCCGGTTCGGCGGCGGCGGAGGTCAGGCGGGCGACCGCGCGGGCACCGAGGCTGGCCTCGACGTGCGCCAGCATGACGGTCGTCGCGGTGCCGGAGTCGCCCGCGGCGATCGCGTCGACGAGCGCGCGGTGCTCGGAGTGCGTCCGGTCCAGATCCTCCTCGGTACGGCCGTCCTCGAGCGCCAGCCTGCGGTACCGGTCGGCCTTGTCCCAGAGCCCGTCGAGGCTCTGGATCAGCAGCTGGTTGTGGGATGCGTGGTAGATCGCCGCGTGAAAGCGGCGGTGCGTGAGCAGCTCGGCCGATTCAGGATCGGCGCGCAGTGGACGCAGTTCGTCGGCCGTCTGCCGGATCAGCGCGAGGTCGTCGCGAGTACGGCGTTCCGCGGCGAGGCCGGCCGCGAGGGGGTCGAGCGAGCGGCGTACTTCGATCAGGTCGCGCGCCTCCTCGAGGGTCAGCCGAGTGACGCGGGCGTCGCGGTGCGCGTCGAGCTCGACCAGGCCCTCGGTCATCATCCTGCGCAGTGCCTCGCGCAACGGCGTCGTACTGACACCGAGCTCGCGGGCGAGGGCGGCTTGCGGGATCACCGCACCGGGCTCCAGGTCGCCGCGGAGGACCTGCTCGCGGACGAGCTCATAGGCACTCTCTGCCTTCGTCACCGGGCCTCCCAATGGTTATAACGCTGGATCGCAGCATATCAAGGCCTGAGATGTCGTGGAGTGACGTCTTGACGCAAGTCATTATAACGACTCACACTCCTGTCCATGGCGCATCGACTGGGAGTACTCGACGGCGACGGCATCGGGCCGGAGATCGTTCCGGCGGCGGTTCGGGTCCTGGACGCAGGCCTGGCCGCGACGGGCGCCGAGCCGGTCGAGTGGGTGCCGCTCCCGGTCGGCGGCGCGGCGATCGCGAGTCACGGCAGTGCGCTGCCCGGCATCACGGTCGAGACGCTCGACAAGCTCGACGGGTGGTTGCTCGGTCCGCATGACAGCGCGTCCTACCCGGCCGAGCATCGCGCCAGGCTGAATCCGAGCGGCTTTCTGCGCAAGCACTTCGACCTGTTCGCGAACATCCGGCCGGCCCGGGCGTTCGAGGGTACGCCGGCGCTGGTGCCCGGGCTGGACCTCGTGGTGATGCGGGAGAACACCGAGGGCTTCTACGCCGACCGCAGTACGTACAAGGGGACCGGGGAGTTCATGCCGACCCCGGACGTGGCGATCGCGATGGGGATCTTCACCCGGCCGGCGATCGAGCGGATCGCCCGGCAGGCGTGCGAGCTGGCGCTCCGACGGAGCCGGCATCTGACGATCGTGCACAAAGCCAACGTGTTGCGGACCACGACCGGGTTCTTCCTGGAGATCTGCCGGGAGGTCGCGGCCGACTATCCGCAGCTGCGGGTCGACGACTTCCACATCGACGCGATGACCGTGCACCTGGTCCGGCACGGTGCGGACTTCGACGTACTGGTGACCGAGAACATGTTCGGCGACATCCTGTCCGACCTGACCGGCGAGCTGGCGGGTTCGCTCGGCATCGCGCCGTCCATCAACGCCTCGCACGACCGGGCGATGGCACAAGCCGCGCACGGCTCGGCGCCGGACATCGCCGGTCGTGGGCTCGCGAACCCGACCGCGATGATCGCTTCCGGTGCGATGCTGCTCGACTGGCTGGGTGTTGCCGAGGCTGCCGGTCTGATCGACCGGGCGCTCAGGACCACCATTGCCCGCGGCACCCGGACTGCTGATCTGGGGGGATCGGCGAGTACGTCGGAGTTCGCCGAGGCTGTCGTCGGTGCGCTGGCATGATCCGGCCGTTGACGGGGATCGCTCCGGATCATCTGCCGCGGACGTTGCGGATCCTGCTGGAGAATGCGCTCCGGCACCGCACCGCGAGCGACGTACTGCGGAACTGGGAGCCGGGCGCTACGGGTGAGCTAGAGGTGTACCCGTCGCGGGTGTTCCTGCACGACACGAACGGTGTGCCCGTACTCGTCGACCTCGCGGCGATGCGCGACGCCATGGTTGCGCGGGGCAAGGATCCGGCGCTGGTCGATCCGGTGATCCCGGCGGAGCTTGTGGTGGACCATTCGGTGATCGCGGACGTGTTCGGCCGGCCGGATGCGCTGCGGGTGAACGTCGCGCGGGAGTACGAGCGGAACGCCGAGCGGTACCGCTTCCTGCGGTGGGGGCAGCAGACGTTCCGGCAGCTGAAGGTCGTACCGCCGGGTGCTGGGATCATGCACCAGATCAACCTGGAATACCTGGCTCGGGTGGTCGAGGAGCGGGACGGGTGGGAGTTCCCGGATCTGTGTCTCGGGACCGACTCGCACACCACGATGGT
>DASSDE010000975.1:0-3287 GCA_035697365.1 Kribbella sp.
CGACCAGCTGTGGTGGGGCTGGCGCCTGCTGAAGGACGAGCCCACTAACACCCTGCCGCCCGCCCCGCCCGGTGAGCCGCTGCGCGGTGTCGCGAGCGGCCGCTGCGTCGACGTACCCGGGTTCTCGACGGCACCCGGTACGTCCCTTGACCTGTGGGACTGCAACAACGGCGGCAACCAGTCGTGGAACTACACGACGGCCAAAGAACTGACGGTGTACGCGGACAAGTGCATGACGGCCGGCCCCGACGTCACCATCGAGAACTGCACCGGCGCAACCAACCAGGTGTGGGACCTCAACGCCGACCAAACCATCACCAGCCCCAGCGCCCCAACCCAATGCCTCGCAGCCGTTGACACCGGCAACGGGGCCGCCGTCGTCACCGCGCCCTGCGACGGATCCGACAACCAGAAGTGGACCCGCTAGAAGCATGTAGGTCCGCTTGCGTACAGCCGCGTTTTGTGGCTTCTCGGAGGTGACTCATCCGGCTTTTTCGTTGCGTAAAAGAGTATTTCGTGGCTACTCGGGTGGGTCTATAGCGTCGGATTTATGGATTGGGACTTTGGGACGGCTGAAGAGCTTTTGGGTGCGCTGCGGGCTGGGGAGGTGACGTCGGCTGGTTTGGTCGACGGGGTGATCGGGCGGATCGAGCGGGACGACGAGGCGGTGAATGCCGTCTGTGTGCGCGACTTCGAGCGGGCGCGGGCGGATGCGGAGTGGGCCGATCAGGCGCGGGCCCGGGGGGAGGAGCGGCCGTTGCTGGGGGTTCCGGTGACGGTCAAGGAGTGTTACAACATGGCCGGGCTGCCCACCACCTGGGGCATGCCGGAGTACGCGGACTTTGTGCCGACCGAGGACGCGGTGGCGGTGGAGCGGTTGAAGGCTGCCGGTGCGGTGGTGGTCGGTAAAACCAATGTGCCGTTGGGGCTGCAGGACATCCAGAGCTTCAACGAGATCTATGGCACGACCAACAATCCGTGGGATCACGATCGCACGTCGGGCGGTTCGTCGGGCGGTTCGGCGGCTGCCCTGGCGTCCGGGTTCGGGGCGCTTTCGCTCGGCTCCGACCTGGCCGGTTCGCTGCGTACTCCCGCGCATTTCTGCGGCATCTACGCGCACAAGCCGACCATCGGGCTGGTGGCGAACCGCGGCATGGTCCCGCCGACCGCGCCGGCCCTGCCGATCGACCTCGACCTCGCTGTGGTCGGGCCGATGGCGCGCAGTGCCCGCGACCTCACGCTGCTGCTCGATGTGATGGCCGGGCCTGACCCGCTGACGCTCGGACTGGCGCACCAGTTGACCCTGCCGGCCGCGCGCCACGAGCGGCTGCGCGACTTCCGGGTCTTGGTCCTCGAAGAGCATCCGCTCATCCCGACCAGTTCGGCTGTACGGGAGGGCGTGCGCCGGGTGGCCGACGCGCTCGTCGACGGTGGCGCCCACGTCGTACGCGACAGTCAACTGCTGCCCGACCTGGCCGACGCCGGGTCGCTCTACATGCAGCTGCTGTTTTCGGGCTCCGTCGCGCGCTTTCCCGTCGAGGAACTCGAGCAACTCCGGATCCGCGCCGCCGGGCTCAGCCCCGACGACCAGAGTCTCGCCGCCGCGCAACTCCGCGCCATGGTGTTCAGCCACCACGACTGGATGGAGGCGAACTACCGTCGCGAACTCCACCGCCACGGCTGGCGGCAGTTCTTCGCCGAGTTCGACGCCGTGGTGTGTCCGATCACGCCGACGCCCGCCTTCCCGCACGATCACGACCCCAACCTGCTGGAGCGCAAGCTCGACATCGACGGCGTCGAGTACCCGTACTTCGACCAGCTCGTCTGGGCCGGCCTGGCCACGATGCCCGGCCTACCCGCCACTGCGATCCCGGCCGGCCGCTCCCCGGAGGGTCTCCCGGTCGGAGTGCAACTCGTCGGCCCGATGTACGAGGACCGCACCCCGCTGCGCCTCGCCGAGCTGCTCGAACAAGAACTCGGCGGCTTCCAGGCCCCGTAAGAAGGACCGGAACAAGTCAGCTGTTGACGAAGTCGGCCGTTTGCTTGAGGAGCTGGTTCGTCGTGGGCTGGTCGAAGAAGGTGATGAGCGCCTCGTACGTACCGGCTTGCGCCGCGGACGGGTCCACGACATACCCGAAGTAGCCATCGGTGTAGCCGACGACCCGGGTGATCGGGTGCGTGCTGTCAGCCTGAAGGCACGCGCCGTGGACGGCGAACAGCTCGACCGGCAGGTTGATCCAGCAGACCCCGCCCATCGAGACGGTACTGATCGAGAGGTCGTATGCCGGTGGCAACAAGGCGGCCGACATCAGCGCCTGACCGCGGGCGCCGTCCAGCCGGGTCTGTGAGATCCGGCCGGACGGGTCGTCCTTGCCGTTGACGTGGCTGGCGGCGGCCGAGACGACCTTCTCGGCCTCGGCCGCGGGCGGGATGTTGCGGACCGGCAGGGTGAGCGTCGTACGGCGGATGACGGGCGCGGCCTGGGGCAGCTCCAGTCCGGGCTGGGCGAGCGCCTCACGAACGCGACCGGCAAGCAACGAACCGAGGCGCGTGACCTCGGCCGCACCGCGGCCCTGCCGGGTGAAGCGCGGGCTCACGTCACCGGCGGCCCCCTGAAGGAATCCGACCACAGCGGGCGCGAGCGCCGCACGAGCAGCGCCCGGCCAGTCCGCTGAATACTTCAGGTTCTCCGGTCCGTACGTCGTCGGGTGACAGGCGAAGTCCAGCAGTACGGCCTCGAGCGCGCCGGACGCCGAGTGCAGCGCGAGGATGCCGGCCGTGTTGTCGTGCGGACCGTTGCGCCGGTGCCGGTTCGTACCGACACCGACCACCTCGACCGAACGCCAGGACGCGGTCACCGGCTGCGTCTCCAGCTGCACTGAGCGCACCGCACCGACGAGCGCATCTACCAGGTCGGCCTCGCGCGCGGCGGGGATCACCGGATGGATCTCACCGGTCCAACCGGACGGTCCCGAGTGCGTGTGTGACGCGGACACCACGACGTGCGACGGCGGGATGCCGGCCGCGGCGCCGGCGGCCTCTGCGAGCTCGGTACGCAACTGGCATCCGACGGCGATCGCGTCCAGCGTCAGCCAGAGCACGCCCGGGTCGTCGGCGGTCGACAACCAGATGATGCTCGCGCGCAGCGGGTCCGCCGTACCGGTCGCAGGCTCCGCGCGGGCGGCGTACCCGTCGAGCGAATGACCGGGCGGCGGCGTGACGTCGAGGGACTTCGCTGCCAGTCGGAGTTCGGTCACTTGAGTGCTCCCGCGGTCATACCGGTGCTG
>DASSDE010000976.1:0-5730 GCA_035697365.1 Kribbella sp.
GTCTTCTCACCGCCGGACAGCACGCCGGCCGGCTTGTCGACGTCGTCGCCGCTGAACAGGAACGACCCGAGCACGTTCCGGACCTCGCCATCGGTCAGCCCCGGCGCCACGGACGCCAGGTTCTGTCGTACGGTGCCGGCCAGGTCCAGGGTGTCGTGCTCCTGGGCGAAGTACCCGAGGCGCAGACCGTGACCGGGTACGACGCGACCTTCGTCCGGCTGTTCCCGCCCGGCGAGGAGCCGGAGCAGTGTGGTCTTGCCGGCACCGTTCAGCCCGAGAATGACTACCCGGCTGCCGCGGTCGACGGCCAGGTCCACGCCGTTCAGCACCTGCAGAGCGCCGTACGACTTCTTCAGCCCGACCGCGGACAGCGGCGTCTTGCCGGACGGGGCCGGAGCCGGGAGCCGGATCTTGGCAACCCGGGACACCCGGCGTACGGGGTCGAGGCCGGAGAGCAGCTTGTCCGCCCGCCGCGCCATGTTCTTGGCCGCGACCGCGGTGGACGCGCCGGCCTGCATCTTCGCCGCCTGGGCGTGCAGCACCGCGGCCTTACGCTCGGCGACCGCGCGCTCGCGCTTGCGCCGGCGCTCGTCCAGCTCCAGCTGCTCGAGATACTTCTTCCAGCCGGTGTTGTGGACGTCGATCGTCAGCCGTTGCGGATCCAGGTGGAAGACCCGGTTGACCGTTGCCCTGAGCAACTCCCGGTCGTGGCTGATCACGATCAGGCCGCCGGGGTACGACTGCAGGAACTGCCGCAGCCACACCACCGAGTCGGCGTCGAGGTGGTTGGTGGGCTCGTCGAGCAGCAGCGTGTCGTGCTGCGCGAACAGGATCCGGGCCAGCTCGACGCGGCGGCGCTGCCCACCGGACAGCTGACCGATCGGTTGCTCGAGCGCGCGGTTCGGCAGGCCCACACCCGCCGCGAGCCGCGCCGCCTCGGCCTCGGCCGCGTACCCGCCGCCCGCCTGGAACGCCGCCTCGGCGCGCGCGTACGCCGCCATGGCCTTGTCCTGGGCCGCGCCGGTCGCCGTACTCATCGCGGTCTCGGCCGCGCGCAACCGGCGAACGGCGTCGTCGAGGCCGCGCGCGGACAGGATCCGGTCGGTGACGGTGACGGTGGGATCCGCGGCCCGCGGGTCCTGCGCCAGATAGCCGACCGACCCGGCGACGGTGATCTGCCCCGCGGCGGGGCGCGCCTCACCGGCCAGGGTCTTCATCAGGGTGGTCTTGCCGGCGCCGTTGCGGCCGACGAGCCCGACCCGGTCGCCCGCGCCGACAGTGAAGGAAATATCGGCCAGCAGCAGTTGCGCGGCCACGCGGATGTCAACACCGCGAACGGTGATCATGATGGTTACTCTCCGTGATTACTAGTAGACGCACTTCACCTGTGGATGTGAGTGCGCCAGCTAGACACAGAGGCAAGTAGCCATGCGTCAACACTAACCGGAGCCGGCAAGGACCGTCAGCTGATTTTCGCGGGCAGCTCGATCACGAAGCGGGCGCCGCCGCCCGGGCGCTCGGTCACGCGGATCGTGCCGCGGTGCCATTGGACGTGCCGCGCGACGATCGCCAGGCCGAGACCGACACCGCGCCCGCGGCCGGAGGTCTCGCCGCGACCGAACCGCTCGAAGATCCGCGCCCGGTCCTCCACGGCGATGCCGGGACCGGCGTCGTCGACGGTGATCACCACGCCGAGCCCACCGGTCCGGACGCCGACCCCCTTGCAGCCGCCCGCGTGGTCCTCGGCGTTCTCCACCAGGTTCGCGACGACGCGCTCCAGCCGGCGCTTGTCGGCCCGCAGGGTGAGGCCCTCGGCCTCGTGTTCCACGTCGGTGACCTCCCGCCCGGCGGCCGCGTCGGCGGCGGCGCGGACCAGGTCGGCGATCCGGACGGTCTCCCGGCTCCCCCGGTCACCACCGTCGTCGCGGGAGATCTCCAGCAGGTCGATCACGAGCCGCCGGAACCGGTCCAGGTCGTCGCCGAGCAGCTCGACCGGCTCCCGGACGGCGGCCGGCAGCTCGTCGCGGTGGTTCTGGATCAGCTGCATCGAGTTCAGCATCGTCATCAACGGCGTCCGCAGCTCGTGACTGACGTCGCCCGCGAACCGGGCGTCCGCGGCCACCCGGCGCTCCAGGTCCGCGGCGGTCTGGTTGAACGATCGCGCGAGGCTCCCCAGGTCCTTGTCGTTCTCCGCCTGCAGCCGGGCGTCCAGCTTGCCGCGCGCGACCTCGTCGCCGACCCGCGCCAGTTCGGCGAGCGGCCGCAGCGCGAGCGTGCTCGCCAGCCGTCCGACCGCGATCCCCACCAGCGTGGTCGCGACGGCCGCCGCCACCAGCGTGATCTTCAGCGTGCGCAGCGTGCCGTCCAGCTCCGACAGCGGATGCCACTCGAAGAACGCACCCCGGAGTCCGAGCCCGATCGGTACGCCGACCGCGAGCACCTGCTGGCCGCCGACGGTGATCCGCCGCTCCACCGCCGTACCGCCGAGAGCCGTCTGGATCAGGTCCGGCGGCAGGTCCGACGGTTTCCCGGTCAGCGCGTACCAGCGCATGCAGGTGACCGTGGTCTGATCCGAGCAGGCCCGCTCCAGGTAGAGCATCGAGGCCGCCGCGTCGGTGGTCGGCAGGCTGTTCATCACGGCCATCGGCAGGACGCCCGGCTGCAGCGTCGGGAGCGGGCACTCGGCGCGTTCGCGGGCGGGCTGACACGGTTGCGGTACGCCGTACAACCCGTACCGCAAGGCGGTGGTGCTGTCCTCGGTCACCAGCCGCGCCGACTGCTCGCGCTGATGAGTCAGGTAGTCCGAGACGACGCCCCAGGTCACCATCGCGAGCACCGACGACAGCCCCAGTGCCAGCAGGCCGTACGCCAGCATCACGCGGCCGCGGAGGGTGACTCGTCCGAGCAAGGTCAGCTCACCAGGCGATAGCCGAGGCCACGGGCGGTGACGAGATGCTTCGGGCTGGCCGGGTCGCGCTCGATCTTCAGGCGCAGCCGCCGGACGTGTACGTCGACGATCCGGCTGTCGCCGAAGTAGCCGTACCCCCAGACCTTCGACAACAGTTGCTCGCGGCTGAGCACCTTGCCCTCGGCGCCGGCCAGCTCGGCGAGGAGCTTGAACTCGGTCCGGGTCAGCGGCAGCACCTCGCCGTCGCGCGTCACCTCGGCGCCCGGCAGGTCGATGCGCAGGTCACCGACCTCGAGCAGCTCGGCCTGGCGCGCGTTCGCCGGCTCGACCCGCCGGAGCAGGGCCCTGATCCGGGCGGACAGCTCCTTCGCGACCAGGGGCTTCGTCACGTAGTCGTCCGCACCGGCCTCCAGACCCGCGACCACGTCGTGGCTGTCGGTCCGCGCGGTCACCATGATCACCGGTACGTCGCTCGAGCGCCGGATCTCCCGGCAGACCGTGAATCCGTCCCGGTCCGGCAGCATCAGGTCCAGCAGCACCACGTCCGGTGGTTCCCGGCGCAGTGCGGCCAGAGCGTCGTACCCGTTGGCCGCTTCGGCGACCTGGTACCCCTCGTCCTCCAGGGCAAGCCGCAGTACCCGCCGGATCCGCGGCTCGTCGTCGACCAACAGCAGGCTGTGTGCCACGCGACCAGTGTCGCTCACCGGCGGTCAAAGCGCCGGTAACGGTTGTCATGAATCCGTCATCTTCGGGCGGGGTCGCGGTGACAACTCTTTGACGGTTGCGTGACCCCGGTTCCAGGCGCGGCCGGAAGTCCTAACTTCGGCGCTATCGAGTCCCGGAGGAGGACCAATGGCCAGAAGACGGCTGGCGGCATTATCCCTTGCCGCCGTTGCGAGTCTCGCACTCGCAGCTTGCAGCAACGGCGGCACGACGCCGTCCGGATCCAGCACCGCCGGCACCCCGGTGAGCGGCGGGACCCTGAACATGCTCGGGGCGGGCGACGTCGACTACATGGACCCCAACATCAGCTACTACTCCCTGGGTTACATGAACCTGCGGATGTGGAGCCGGCAGCTGTTCACCTATCCGGCCGAGGCCGGCGGGAAGAACACCACACCGGTCGTCGACCTCGCCACCGACATCCCGAGCACCTCCAACGGCGGGATCAGCGCGGACGGGAAGACGTACACGATCCACATCCGGCCGGGGGCGAAGTGGGACACCTCGCCGGCCCGCCAGGTGACGGCGGCGGACGTGGTCCGCGGCGTGAAGCGGACCGCGAACCCGGTGCAGCCGTTCGGCGGTATCCCGGACTTCGCCACGCTGATCGACGGCTACCAGACGTTCCAGGACGGCTTCGCGAAGGTGCCGAAGACGGTCGCCGGGATCAAGGACTACATCGAGAAGACCCCGCTGCCCGGTGTGGTGGCCAAGGACGACACCACCGTTGTCTTCCACCTCACCCGCCCGGCGTCGTACTTCGTGGACATGCTGACGATGCCGGCCTTCTCCCCCGCACCTGTCGAGGGCCTGAACTACCTGCCGGCCAGTACCGAGCTCGGGAACAAGTACCCCTCCGACGGCCCGTACAAGGTCGACAAGTGGGTGCCGACCAAGTCGGTCACGTACTCCCGCAACCCCGCCTGGGACCCGGCGTCCGACCCGGTCCGGAAGGCGTACGTCGACAAGATCGTCGTGAACGAGACCGTCAGCCAGGACTCGATCCAGCAACAGCTGCAGACCGGTACGCCGACGGCCGACATGGAATGGGACGTCGCACCGCCGGCGTCGCAGATCCCGGCGCTGCAGGCGAAGAAGGACAAGTTGCTCACCATCGGCGACACCGCGAGCTCGAACCCGTACGTCGTCTACAACACCGTCTCGCCGAACAACAACAAGGCGATGCAGAACCCGAAGGTACGGCAGGCGATCAGCTACGCGATCAACCGCGACAACATCCTGCAGGTGCTCGGCGGCAAGACGCTCAACCCGCCGCTGACCCACGTACTGCCGGACGTGATCACCGGGTCCAAGCAGATCGACCCGTACCCGTACAACCCGGACAAGGCCAAGCAACTGCTGGCCGAGGCGGGATATCCGCACCTGACGCTGAAGTTCCTGTACCGCAACGCCACCGAGGGCAGCAGCAAGTCGTTCCAGACGGTCCAGCAGGACCTGTCGAAGGTCGGCATCACGGTCACCGGCGTACCGTCGCCGAACGCGGACTTCTACGTGAAGTACATGCAGGTGCCGAGCGTCGCGCGACGCGGCGTCTGGGACCTGTCGCTGGCCGGCTGGGGCGCCGACTGGTACGGCAACGGCGCGCTGTCGTTCTTCAACCCGCTGTTCTCCGGTGAGCCGTCGTTCCCGCCGGTCGGCAGCAACTACGGTCTCTACAACGACCCGGAGACCAACTCGCTGATCCAGCAGGCGATGCTCGCGAAGACCGCCGACGAGGCCGGCGCCCTGTGGGCCAAGGCCGACGCCCGGGTCATGGAGCAGGCAGCGTTCTTCCCGCTGACCAGCAACAAGCAGGCGAACTACCACGCCGAGCAGGTGCAGAACGCCGTCTACGTACCGAGCCTGCAGAACTACGACCCCACCAACGTATGGCTGACCAAGGACAAGCAGGGCGGCTGACCCATGGCTCTGCTTGAAGTAAGGGATCTTCGGGTCTCCTTCGACACCCCGGACGGCACCGTCCGTGCCGTTCGGGGGTTGTCGTACGACGTGGAAGCCGGCCAGACGCTCGCCGTGGTGGGCGAGTCCGGGTCCGGGAAGAGCGTCTCCACCCAGACCATCACCGGGCTCACCCGGGG
>DASSDE010000977.1:0-4683 GCA_035697365.1 Kribbella sp.
CGCCAGTCCGGTCAGGTAGAGCTTCTTGGGGCCGATCCGGTCGCCGAGGCGGCCGGTGATCAGCAGCGGGACGGCGTACGCGAGCAGGTAGGCGCTGGTCACCCAGACCACCGTGCCGACGTCGGACTTGAAGTCCGAGAGGATCGCGGGGGTGGCGACCGAGACGATGGTCGAGTCGACCAGGATCATGAAGAAGCCGAGCACCAGTGCCCACAACGCCGGCCACGGCCGGATCTCGGGCCTCACTGTGTCTTGCTGTGGGTCTTGCGCGGTTGCCATTCCAGATCCTTGCTCTCGATACGTTCGATGGTTTTGGTGAGCCACGCGCGCTCCGCGACGACCTGTTCGCGGACGTAGTCGGCGGCCATCCAGTACGGCTCGGGGACGTTCGTCGCGCGGGCGCCGGCGACCACCCGGTCCACGTCGGTGAGCCAGTGGTCCAGGTCCTCGATCCGGCGCCGGAAGCGGAGTACGGCGTCGTCGGCGTCCAGGTTGTGCGCCTCGCTGAGCATCACCGGGAAGAGCGGGTACTCGTAGACGAACTTCTCGATGCCGCTCTCCACCCGCTCGGTGAGTGCGTCGCTGCCGGACGACGTGATTTCGTACGTCGTCCGCTCGGGGCGGTTCCCGGCGCGCTCGGTACCGGTCGCGCGGACGTACTCGTGCCGGGCCAGCCGCTCGACGGTGTGGTAGAGCGAGCCGGGCCGGACCTTCACCAGCCGGTCGTTCTGCCGGCTGATCAGCAGTTGGTACATCTCGTACGCGTGCATCGGTCGCTCCCGGAGCAACGCCAGCACCGCGATCGCCAGTGGAGTCAGCTCAGCCATCATCCTCCAAACGGAATGTTCCATGTGGAGTATTAGACGTAGTGAGCCCAAAAGCAAGACGCCTCCGGTTCTTTCACGAACCGGAGGTGCCAGGTGACTTTCAGTACTTAGACGTAGCGCTCCAGGATGCTGGACTCGGCCAGGCGGGACAGGCCCTCGCGGACCGTACGGGCCCGGTTCTCGCCGACGCCCTCGACCGTCTGCAGGTCGTCGATGCTTGCCGCGAGCAACTTCTGCAGGTGACCGAAGTGATCGATCAGCCGGTCGATCACGGCCCCCGGCAGCCGCGGCACCTTGGCCAGCAGCCGGTAGCCGCGCGGGGTGACCGCGGCGTCGAGCTGCTCCGCGCCGCCGATCTGCAGCGCCCGCGCGACCTGGCCGACGTCGAGCAGGTCGGACGG
The DNA here is from genome assembly GCA_035697365.1 of Kribbella sp. Taxonomy (GTDB): domain Bacteria; phylum Actinomycetota; class Actinomycetes; order Propionibacteriales; family Kribbellaceae; genus Kribbella. The sequence continues at coordinate 1,229 of DASSDE010000977.1, forward strand.
GCTGACCGCGTCCAGCTCGAGCAGCACGTCGTCGGCGGTCTTCGCGCGCCGTCCGGTGGCCGGCGGGAGGTAGTCGCGGACGACCAGCTCGCGTTCGCCGGCGACGCCCGCGACGAGCTCGTTGAGCTGCAGCGTGAGCAGCCGGCCGTCGGTGCCGAGCTCGACGACGTACCCGTCGATCTCGGTCGCGATCCGCCGGACCATCTCCAGCCGCTGTGCGACCGCGGCGACGTCCCGGACCGTGACCAGGTCCTCGATCTCCAGCGCCGAGAGCGTGCCGGACACCTCGTCGAGGCGGAGCTTGTAGCGCTCGAGGGTCGCGAGCGCCTGGTTCGCACGGGACAGGATCGCGCCGGAGTCTTCGAGGACGTACCGCTGGTCGTCGACGTACAGCGCGATGATGTGCATCGACTGCGACACCGAGATCACCGGGAACCCGGTCTGCCGGTGCACGCGGTCCGCGGTCCGGTGCCGGGTGCCGGTCTCCTGGGTGACGATCGCCGGGTCCGGCATCAGGTGCACGGCCGCGCGGATCAGCCGGGTGGCGTCCCGGTCGAGGACGATCGCGCCGTCCATCTTGCTGAGCTCCCGCAACCCGGTCGCGGTGAACTCGACGTCGATCTCGAAGCCGCCGGTGGAGATCGCGTCCACGGCCTTGTCGTGCCCGAGCACGATCAGGGCACCGGTCCGTCCTCGCAGGATCCGTTCCAGGCCTTCGCGCAGTTCGGTACCGGGGGCCACCGCCGCGAGGGTCGCGCGCAGCCGGGCGCCGGTGCTGTTCTTGTCCGTGTTCGCCGCCACGGAACCTGAGTCTATGCGGTTCCCCGCGCACAGTTGCGCGGATATCGGTCAGCTCGCCGGGTACGGCACGGACGGCTCCGTGCACGGCAGTAGGTGCGCGTGCACCCGCGCGTGCATCCGGACCGTGCAGTACGAAGAACCGGCGATGTCCCGCGTACGGATGTCCGACGCCTGCTGCGTCAGGGGCAGCGGATGACCTGGCCGGCGTACGTCAGACCGCCGCCGAATCCGAACAGCAGCACCGGCGCGCCGGACGGGATCTCGCGCTTCTCGACCAGCTTGGACAGCGCGATCGGGATGCTCGCGGCGGACGTGTTGCCGGACTCGACGACGTCCTTGGCGACCACGGCGTTGACTGCGCCGAGGCGCTTCGCGAGCGGCTCGATGATTCGCAGGTTCGCCTGGTGCAGGACGACGCCGCCGAGCTCCTCGGGCTTCAGGCCGGCCTTCTCGCAGACCTGCTGGGCGATCTGCGGCAGTTGCGTGGTGGCCCAGCGGAAGACGCTCAGACCCTCCTGCTGGAACGGGCCCTCGCGGCCCTCGATCCGGACGGCGTCGGACATCTCCGGCACCGAACCCCAGACCACCGGGCCGACGCCGGGCTCGTCATCGGACTCGTCGGCGACCAGGACCGCGGCGCCGGCGCCGTCGCCGATCAGTACACAGGTGGTGCGGTCGGTCCAGTCCGTCCAGTCGCTGAGCTTCTCGACACCGATCACGACCGCCTTCGACGCGGCGCCGGCGCGGATCGCCTGGTCGGCGGTCGCCAGTGCGTACGCGAAACCGGAGCAGGCGGTGTTCAGGTCGATGGCGGCCGGGTTGCCGAGGCCGAGGCGGGCGGCCACCCGGGCCGCGATGTTCGGCGACCGGTCGATCGCGGTGCAGGTCGCGACGATCACGTAGTCGATCTCGGTGACGTCCAGGCCGGCGTTCGCGATCGCCTTGTCGGCGGCCCGCCAGGCCATCTCGTCGACCGATTCGTCCGGCGCCGCGATCCGGCGCTCGCGGATGCCGACCCGGCTGCGGATCCACTCGTCGTTGGTCTCGACCATCGTGGCGAGCTCGTCGTTCGTGAGCACCCGCTCGGGCTGGTAGTGGCCGAGCGCGACAACTCTTGATCCGGTCATCCGATGCTCCTGCGGGTCGACGGCGTGCACCCGGGATCGACGCTGAACCCGGCGGGGGGCGCCCCCCAGGGTACGTTCCCGGCCCCAGCTCTGTTGATCCCCCGTCTCACCCAACCCCGCCCATGTGTCCGGCACCACACCCACTCCCACGCACCCCACACCTACTCCACCAACCCACGCCTGCCCTCACCACGCCTGCCCTCACCACGCCTGCCCTCACCACACCTGCCCTCACCACACTCGGCTCACCGCAGCGCCGCAGCATGGCCGCTCGACCCCCGCCGCAGCACCGCCACACCCCGCTTCGGAGTTCGTCACCCCCCGAGTCCTGCTCGCCGGCCTCCGGCCTCCAGATTTGATGGGCCGGCCAGGGAACTCAGGGGTTCTACACCGTGGTTAACGGTCCGGAACCCCTGATTTCGTGGGCCTGCCAGGCAAATTAGTGGGTCTGCCAGGCAAATGCGCGAGCGGGCAGGGCGGGGTGTGGGCGGGGGCGGGTTGTCAGGCTAGTCCGGCGGCGCTCAGGGCGGAGCGGATGTCGGGGGCGGCGAAGGTCCGCAGACCGTACTTGCGCTGGATGTCCATCGGCTTCGGCTCGCGGCTGCGGTTCGGGATGTCGGCGGGGATGATCGCCTTGGTGAACCCGAGCCGGGCCGCCTCCGCGAGCCGTTTCTCCAGGCCGCCGACGCGCCGCACCTCGCCGGCCAGGCCGACCTCGCCGATCGCGATCAGGCCCGGGTGGATCGGCCTGTCCATCACCGAGGAGGCGACCGCGATCGCGACCGACAGGTCCGCGACCGGTTCGGTGATCTTCACCCCGCCGACGGTCGCGACGTACACCTCCTGGTCGGTCAGCTTGAGCCCGGCGCGGTTCCCGAGCACGGCGAGCACCATCGCGACCCGCGACGACTCCAGCCCCGATGTCGTCCGGCGCGGTTGTGGCGCGGCGGACGGGCCGACCAGCGCCTGCACCTCGGCGAGCAGCGGCCGGCGGCCCTCCATCATCACGGTCACGCAGGTGCCGGCCACCGGCTCGGCGTGCTCGGAGACGAACAGGCCGGTCGGGTCCGTGACCTCGACGATGCCGGTGTCGACCATGTCGAAGCAGCCGACCTCGTCGGAGGGGCCGAACCGGTTCTTGGTGGCGCGCACCATCCGGAACCCGGAGTGCCGGTCGCCGTCGAACGCGAGCACGACGTCGACCAGGTGCTCGAGCATCCGCGGCCCGGCGATCGCGCCGTCCTTCGTCACGTGGCCGACCAGGACGACGGCGATGTGCCGCTCCTTCGCGAGCCGGACCAGCGCGCCGGTCACCTCGCGGACCTGCGTCACGCCACCGGGCGCGCCGTCCACCTCCGGATGTGCCATGGTCTGCACCGAGTCGATCACCAGGAACGTCGGCTCGACCGCGTCGACCTGACCGACCACCGCACCCAGGTCGGTCTCGGCGGCGAGGAACAGGTCGTCGACGAGTGCGTCGGTACGCCCGGCGCGCAACCGGACCTGCGCGGCCGACTCCTCGCCGGA
>DASSDE010000978.1:0-3112 GCA_035697365.1 Kribbella sp.
CAGGCGGGGTGTTCTTGAGCAGGAAGCCGGCTGCGCCGGCCTTGATCGCGGCGAACGCGTACTCGTCCAGGTCGAACGTGGTCAGCACGATCACCTTCGGGGCCTGGGGCAACGACTGCAGCTGCCGGGTGGCCTCGACGCCGTCCAGCCGTGGCATCCGGACGTCCATCAGGACCACGTCGGACGCGGTCACCTGGATCTTCTCGACCGCCTCACCGCCGTCACCGGCCTGGCCGACCACGCGCATGTCGGCCTGGGAGTCCACCAGCATCGTGAAGCCCGCTCTGACGAGCTCCTGATCGTCCACCAGGAACACGCGGATCACGTCGTCTGACACTTACCCTCCGTTGGGCAGGTTGTACGGCAGCCGGGCGATCACCTCGTACCCACCGCCCGTCTTCGGTCCGGCGCTCACCGTACCGCCCGAGACCGAGACGCGCTGCCGCATCCCGACCAGCCCGTGACCGGGATCCACGCTGGGCGCGACCCCGGCTCCGCGGCCGTCGTCGGTGACCACCACGGTCAGCATCTCGCGTCCGAAGTCCAGCAGGACGGAGGTGCGTGCTCCCGGCCCGGCGTGTTTCAGGGTGTTGGTCAGGCCCTCCTGCACGATCCGGTACGCGGTCAGCCCGAGCAGTGCGGGCAGCTCGCGCGGCTGGCCGGTGACCTGGTACTCGACGGCGAGACCGGCGTCGCGGACGTTCTCGATCAGCTCCGGGAGGCTGGAGACGCCGGGCTGTGGGCGCGGCTGGTTCGGGTCGAGCTCGCGCTCGTCCTGCTTGAGCAGTCCGAGCATCTTGCGCATCTCGGTGAGCGACGTCCGGCCGGTGTCGCCGATCGTGGCGAGCGCCTTCTTCGCAGCCTCGGGGGACTGGTCCGCGGCGTACAGCCCGCCGTCGGCCTGGACGATCATGATCGACAAGCAGTGCGCGACCACGTCGTGGATCTCGCGGGCGATCCGGGTCCGCTCGTTGCTGACCGCCAGCTTCGACTCGCGGTCGCGGTCGCGCTCGAGCTGCGCGGCGCGTTCCTCGAGCTGGGCGACGTACAGACCGCGGGTCCGGCGGCGTTCGCCGAACGCCCAGACGCCGAAGACGACCGCCGCCAGCCCGCCCATCGTGGTGACCTGCTGTTTCCAGTCCGAGGCGGCCCAGTACCGCGAGGTCGCCATCAGCACGCCCAGCCCGCCGATGGCCAGGGCGACCCGGCTCAGGCGGACGTCTCCGTACACGGTGATCGCGTACAGGGCGACGAGCAGGCCGATGTTGCCGAGCTGCAGCTCGATCCCGATCAGCCACTGCAGGGTCGCGACCGAGCAGACGGCGAAGAACACCAGCTCCGGATGCGTACGGCGCCAGATCAGCGGGACCAGCATGCCGAATGAGAGCAGTCCGCCGAAATGCGCCTGGGCCAGCGACAGGAACCCGAACACCATGCACAGCGAGCCGGCCAGCAGCAGGTCGAACGCCCTGCTCCGGGCAGGCAGCGGCCGCGCGGTCAACATCCCCGTCATGCCCGCCAGCGTACGGGCCAGACCGCTTCTCAGGGTCATGCCACGGGGGGAACCTCTGCTACGACCGTGGGCTGGCGTACCGAACGACGGGTAGTGGTCGCCTCCGGCGCAGCGGGCGACGCCGCCGCGGCCTCACGCAGTGCCGGAAACAGGCACCACTACCCGTCCTTCGGTACGGCTACTTGTGTGGGCGGGTGGAGAGGGTGGGCTTGGCCTCGAGGCCGGACAGGCCGTTCCAGGCGAGGTTGACGAGGTGCGCGGCGACGTCCTGCTTCTTCGGTTTGCGGGCGTCCAGCCACCACTGGCCGGTGAGCGCGACCATGCCGACGAGCATCTGCGCGTACATCGGCGCGTTCTTCGGCTCCAGGTCGCGGCGCTTGAACTCCTCCGCGAGGATGTGCTCGACCCGGGTCGCGACGTCGCTGAGAATCGAGATGAACGAGCCCGTCGACGACCCGACCGGCGAGTCGCGGACCAGGATCCGGAACCCGTCGGCGTTGTTCTCGACGTAGTCCAGCAGCGCGAGCGCCGCCTGCTCGACCAGTTCGTGCGCCCGGCCGGCGGTCAGTGCGCCGGTGACGCCGTCGAGCAGCGCGCGGACCTCGCGATCGACAACCACGGCGTACAAGCCCTCTTTGCCGCCGAAGTGTTCGTACACGACCGGCTTGGAGACCTCGGCGCGGTGCGCGATCTCCTCGACCGAGGTGGCCTCGTAGCCCTTCTGCGCGAACAGGCCGCGGGCGATCGTGATGAGCTGCTCGCGACGTTCGGCACTGGTCATCCGGATCCGGCCGGACCGCCGCGGTTTGGGTTCCGTCACGTCGTGATCACGTCAGCATCATGCCGTACTCGAGGTGTTGCCGGTCGGGGTTTTAGGTCTCAGGCAGCTTTCAGAGTACGCGTCGAGGCGTCCACCCGGCGGGCTTCCAGCCGCTCCTTGACCGGCCAGCGGACGTCGGACGCCCAGCCGCGCTGCTCGAAGAACCAGATGCAGCGGGCGGACGTGTCGAGCTGACCCTTCAGGACGCCGTGCCGTGCGCAGGTCGGATCCGAGTGGTGCAGGTTGTGCCACGACTCGCCCTGGCTGAGGATCGCCAGCCACCACACGTTCCCGGACTTGTCCCGGCTCTTGAACGGCCGGTCGCCGATCGTGTGGCAGATCGAGTTGATCGACCAGGTCACGTGGTGCAGCAGTGCGATCCGGACCAGGCTGGCCCAGAAGAACGCCGTCAGCGCGCCGGTCCAGGACCAGGACCACAGGCCGCCGATCACCGCCGGGGCGAGGAGGGAGACCGCAACCAGGAGGGGGAACATCCGCGACACCTTGACGATGTCCTTGTCCTTCAGCAGATCCGGCGCGTACTGCCGCTGCGGCGTCTGCTCGGTGTCGAACAGCCAGCCCACGTGCGCGTGGAAGAAGCCCTTGGTGAGCGCGCCCAGCGTGTTCCCGTACTTCCACGGGCTGTGCGGGTCGCCGTCCCGGTCGGAGAACTTGTGGTGCTTGCGGTGGTCCGCCACCCAGCGGATCACCGGCCCCTCGATCGCCAGCGAGCCCGCGATCGCCAGTACGTACTTGAGCGGGCGGTTCGGCTTGAACGA
>DASSDE010000979.1:0-3498 GCA_035697365.1 Kribbella sp.
GCCGCGGTCGTTCGGCACGATCCCGTGCTCGGCGTCGAACGGCAGACCGGCGATCGGCCGGCCCTCGAACCCGATCGCGGTGAACAGGTTGCCCGCAGCAATCGTCTCGCCGGTGCCGAGGTTCAGCCCGCCGGCCGTCCAGGCGGTCGGGCGGGCGTGGAACCGCAGCTCCACCCGGTCCCCCGCGACCGCGAGCAGTTCCTGCAACGCAGACTCGGTGTACGCGGCCTCGTCCGGACCGCGCCGACCGAGCAGCACAACCTTCTTGATCCCACTGGCCGCGAGCGTACGACGTACCGCCGGCGACACCTCCATCCCCCTCTCCCCCACTGCGTCCGAAGATCTGTGGCCTGGAGCCCTCGGATCCTCGGACGTAAGGGGGTGCTGCGGGGGTGAGGTGAGGGTGAGGAGGATTCGGGCGAGGTCCAGCGCGACGTTGCCGTTGCCGATGACCACCGCCTGCGGTCCGACCAGCTCGACGGGCAGCGCGGCACCCGGCCGTCCGTTGTACCAGGCAACGAAATCCTCCGCACTGCAGGCCGCGTCCTCACCGGTGATCCCGAGCCGGCGGCTCTGCCGCGCGCCCACCGCGTGGACCACCGCGTCGTACCCCTCAGGAAGGCCGTTCGGGCCGCTCGGAAGCGTCGCGGCGTCGGTGCCCGGCCGCCAGTGCACGCGGCGGTGCCGGACCTGTCGCTCGAAGTTCTCGATGATCTGTTTGGTCTGCGGATGATCCGGAGCAACCCCGAACCTGACCAGTCCGCCGAGGTGCCGGCTACGGTCGACGACGGTGACCTCTGCCGTTGTCCGCAGCAACAACTCGCGGGTCGCGTACATCCCGGCCGGCCCGGCACCGACCACCAGCACGCGCCGCGGCCCGCCGCCCCAGACCTGGTACGCCGGTGGTTCCCAGCTGTCGAGGTCCATCGCCTGCAACGGGTCGCGCTCCGCGAAGTACTCCGCGTTGCGCCGCACGTCCTCGGCTGCGGACGAGTCGGCCGGCTTGGCGGCGTCGACCGGGCAGATGTCCGCGCAGGCGCCGCAGTCGATGCAGGTCCGCGGATCGATGAACAGACTGGCGCCGGTCCCGAAGCCTGGCTCGCCGGGCGACGGGTGGATGCTGTTCATCGGGCAGACCGCCACACAGCTCGCGTCCGAGCAGCAGTCCCCTGAGATCGCGAACGTCACCGTCGGCTCACAGCAGGCCGGTGCGCCGGTACACCCGGGACGCGGCCGGCGTGAGCAGCCCGACCGACCCGAGGAAGTCCATCAGGTTCGCGCAACTGGTCCGCAGCAGCGATCGGTGATGCTCGTTGTTCCGCGCCTCCCGGACGGCCCGATCGACGTCCAGCCCGACGTTCACGTACACCTCGCGGCCGACCATGCTGGACACGATCATGTCCGCCGCGATCGCGATCACCAGCGCACTCACCCAGCGCCGCCCGCGGCTCGCGCCGGCCAGTCGCTCGCGGGTCTCCTCGCGCGCGAACACCATGTGCCGCGACTCCTCCACCACGTGGATGTGGTTCACCGTACGGACCAGCGGCTCGACGCGGCGGTCGCGCATCCAATCGCGCTGCATCACGTCGAGCACCTCCTCGGCCACCAGGATCGCGGCGTACGCCGACTCGCCGGTCGCGATCGTCTTGAACGCCCGGCCGAGCTCGCGCGCCAGCAGTCGCGGCCGGTACGACGGCTCCACCATCCGCTCGGTCGCGCGGGCGAACATGATCGAGTGCCGGCACTCGTCGGCGATCTCGGTCAGCGCCCACTGGAACTCGGCGCTCCGGGCCGGCTTGTCGTACACGTCCCGCATGATCAGCTGCTGCAGGATGAGCTCGAACCAGATCCCGGTCGTCGCCACCGAGGCGGCCTCGTGGCGGGTCAGCTCCCGCCGCTGGTCCTCGGTCAGCTCGTCCCAGTACGGCGTTGCGTAGAGCGTGCTCCACTCCGGTGACAAGCCGTACCCGTCGCCGACCGGCGCGTCCCAGTCGATCTCGGTCTCCGGATCCCTGGACAGCCGGCTCGCCGACCCCAGCAACCGCTCAGCAGTCTGATCCATCACACACCTCCGAGCCGATACGACATCGTCTATGTAACATAACTGATGTCCCAAGATCTTGTCGAGTGGACACTCGGGCAGAATGCGCCCATGAAGACGATGTGGCCGCTCTACGCGGCCGGGTTCACGACCGCGTTCGGGGCGCATGCGATTGCTGCGAATCTTGGTGGGTCGTCGTCGGACGCGGTCACGTCGTTGATGACCTTGGGCGCGCTGCTCGCGCTGTACGACGGTGCGGAGGTGCTGCTGAAACCCGTCTTCGGGACCATCTCGGACCGGATCGGCGCGCGCCCGGTGCTGCTTCTCGGCCTGGTCGGCTTCGCCGTTGCCTCCAGCACCTACGTGATCGCGGACCGGCCCGGGTGGCTATGGGTCGCGCGGCTCGGGCAGGGCGCCGCCGCCTCGGCCTTCTCCCCCGCCGCCTCGACCCTCGTCGCCCGGCTCAACCCGTCGGCGAAGCACGGCCGCGCGTTCGGGTCGTACGGCTTCTACAAGAGCATCGGCTACACGGCCGGACCGTTGCTCGGCGGCGGCATCGTGTGGCTCGGCGGATTCCGGCTGCTGTTCGGCGTGATGACCGTGCTCGCCCTCGGCGTGGCGGTGTGGGCGCTGAGCGCCGTACCGGTCGTGCCGCCGTTGCCGAGGACCCGGCAGACCGTGCTCGACCTCGCACGGCGCATCACGGACCCGGCCTTCCTCCGTCCGACCGTGGCGCTCGCCGCCGCCACGGCAGCACTGTCCGTCGGTGTCGGCTTCCTTCCGGTCACCGGTGCGTCGGACGGCCTCGGCACGATCGCGACCGGTGCGGCCGTTTCCCTTCTGGCGGCGACGGCTGCCATCGTTCAGCCGCGTGCGGGTCGGGCCCTGGACGCCGGCAAGCTCACAACTCGTACCGGCATCGCGGTCGGGCTCGGCCTCGCGGCCGTCGGCTTCGTCTGCGCAGCCCTGCACGGCGTGGTGTTCCTACTGATCGCAGCCGCGCTGATCGGTGCCGGAACAGGTGTGATCACGCCGCTAGGCTTCGCCGCACTCGCCGCGAGCACACCACAGGAGCGCCTCGGTCAAACGATGGGCACTGCGGAGCTGGGCCGTGAGCTCGGCGATGCGGGCGGTCCACTACTCGTGGCGGCCGTCGCGTCCATCGCCGTACTCGATGCCGGGTACGTCGTCCTCGCGGTCCTACTGGCGGCCGGACTGCTCATGCTCCGCCGGGTACAAAGCTGAACAGGCTCTGACCCTTCACCAGAGGTTGAGGTACGCCGGTGAAGCGGTGCACGCCGACGCCGAACCCCGAGTCCTTGTCCGAGAGCCACACCTGCTCGAACCCGTACTCACCGAACCACTCGCAGATCGTCGGCACCAGATCCGGGTCCTCGCGGTGCCTGGTCCAGATCACCGTCGCACCGGTCCGGCAGAACTGCGGTGCGGCCGCGATC